>DNJM01000156.1:2290-4577 GCA_003489085.1 Lachnospiraceae bacterium | reverse complement strand
AAACAGACTAATATTAAACTGCGCTGCAATCATTACAACCAAACTCAACAAAAAAGCCCGCTCAGCCCTCTTCCACAGCCCCATATCCCGTGTACCCATACACACCCCTCCTATAAAAAAGTAGTAAGATACCTACAGTTTAACATAACCGCCTCAAGAAAAAAAGATGTACATTTTAATAAGAGAGAGGTATAATGTTCACGAATGCAATGAGCAGTGCGAAAATGAATTCAGGAAAATCGGCTGCTTGCAGACGAATTTTCCTGAACTCATTTTCATAGGGCGAAAGCCCGTGAGCGAGAGAGCCAAAAAGGCGCTCGAGCGGCACTGCGTAGTAAACCACTCAACTGCCCCCTTAGGGCGAGCCGCTCATTTCTACCACAGAAAGGAAGACACCACATGCGAATTATCATCGTACGTCATGGAGAACCGGACTATTCCATCGACTCTCTGACAGAAAAAGGCTGGCGGGAAGCCTACGCACTGGCTGAACGCGTAAAAAACTGGAATATAAAAGAATTCTACGTATCCCCTCTTGGACGTGCTCAGGATACGGCAAAAGCAGCCATGAGCAAAACAGACAGAAAGCCGATAACACTTGACTGGCTGCGGGAATACAATGCAACCGTAGTAGAGCCGATTACCGGACGGGAAAAGGTGCCGTGGGATTTCTTCCCGGAGCACTGGACAAAGGACGACCGCTACTACAGCAGAGATCACTGGATGGAAGCAGATATTATGACGACAAAAGTCGGACAGGTTTTTGAAGAAACCTGTAAGGGACTGGATGCCCTTCTGGCAGAATACGGATATGAGAGAGAAGGAAGATTGTACCGGGTGAAGAAGCACAGCGACGATACGATCGTACTGTTCTGCCATATGGGTATTACGGCCGCAATGCTCTGTCATCTGACGGGAATTCCTATGCCGCTTCTGATTCATGGGATTTTCCTGGCGCCGACCTCGGTTACGATTTTAAACAGCGAGGAGCGGATCAATCAGGCCGCATATTTCCGGTGTCAGGTACTGGGAGATACGACACATCTGCACGATGCCGGAGAACCGATCTCTGAATCCGGTTATTATGCAGAAGTATTTCAGCAATAGTGTATAAACAGTAGAAAAAGGATACGGTTTCCATGGCATTTGCTCATGAATCCGTATCCTTTTCTATAGCTGTCTAAGGAAAATCCGATTATAACGATTCTCTGCGGATCAGCTGATAATTCAGTTTTTCGCTGTACATTGTCTGCCCGGGATGTGCGATCATGTCCAGCAACAGGTTCGCGGCCTTCTGCCCGCTGGCTTTATAATGATACTGGACGGTGGTCAATCCCGGATGGATCATATCTGACAGTGGGTGGTTTCCGATACCACACAGACGGATATCCTCGGGAATTCTCAAACCTGCCTTCCGAATCGCCTTCATGGCTCCGATGGCGATCAGGTCTGTTGCGCAGAAGATACCATCCGTTTCCGGATGCTCAGTAAGAAGCAGCTGTGTCTGTTCTTCACCGGATTCAATTGTAAAGGAAGCTTCACGGCGGGAAAAATGCTCCGATGGAATATTCATCCGTTCCAGGGCCTGCTTTACGCCGGCAGTTCGTTCGGCACCTGCAGCAATATCGTGTTCCGTAACACCGATATAGGCAGGAAATTTGCATCCGGAGGAAAGCAGCAGGGTCATCATTTCACAGGCAGCCTGCCGGTCATTATGATAAATGCAGGAGTAACCTTTGATATTCTGTCCGATGATCACCAGCGGAATCCGGATCGAGTTCAGCAGAGACAGGTGATCCTGATCGATTGCAGATGCCACCAGAATCAGGCCGTCCAGCTGGCTGTTCCGAAACAGCTCCAGATAGTTAAGCTCTCTTTCAACGGTGTCCTCCGTGTCTGCCAGAAGGAAGTTGTAGCCTGCCTGGTGCAGAACCGAGCTGATGCCGGAGACTACCCGCGGACCGGATTCCGATTCAATATTTGGCAGTATGACTCCGATCTGGTAGCTGCGCTTTGTCCGCATGGCGCGTGCATAGGCAGAGGGCTTATAGTTCGTTTGTTCAATTATTTCGCCGATTCGTCTGCGCTTATCATTGCTTAGACTCCCGCCATTTAAGTAACGGGAGACCGCCGCGCTGGAAACGCCGGCCAGATCAGCAATTTCCTTGATGGTCATAATATTTCACCTGCTTATTTTTTTATGGTATCTGATTTGGATTTGGCTTTGGAAAGCGCTTTTTTACGTGGTTTTTGAATCGCTTTCTTTCCGGAAGCTTTTTTACTGGCA
>DNJM01000156.1:0-1980 GCA_003489085.1 Lachnospiraceae bacterium | reverse complement strand
TTTTCTTCCTTTTTTGATTCAGCAGACGGTTTCGGCTGTTTTTTCAGCAGCCAGAAGAAGCCGTATGCCGGGATCATAACTCCCCGGGCTTCCATTTCATTTCCGGTCATCACATCTACATACATACCGTCATCTTCGTTGATCCAGGCAACCTTGTCGTATTCGCTGAAGTTGAAGATGCCGACCATTTTTTCCTGTTCCGTAGCACGGACAAGGGCCAGGATAGAATCATCCCAGGTATCTATGGTCCAGGTATTGGCGCTGCAGGAGAAGACCTCGTGTGAAGCGCGGATCTGCTCCAGCCTTCGCAGAGCATCGAAGATCTGTTGCTGGCTGGTTCCGGCTTCGTTGATCTTATCCTTCAGATCCCAGCGGAAATTGCCGCGGTGCAGATAGCGGGAATCATCCCATTTATGTGGATCTCTGTGGTAGGTATAATCATTTAACTGGCCGATTTCATCACCGCTGTACAGAACCGGGATACCGGACTGTACGAGCATGTAGGCGTGCAGCGTGATATCAAAGCGTACGGCGCGGTCAATGGCAGTTCCCTCCATTTCATATAGTGCCTTTTCCAGACCGCAGAGGGAAGCGGTCGTACCGCAGAGCCGTGCGTCACCGGAGGTTGGATCGGAGTTATATAACTCACCGCGTCCGACTGCACCAGGAAAATGTCCGGTCAGATAATCATTCAGATATTTCTTATGGGGCACCTCTTCGATACCGAAGTTTCTCAGCCACGGATAGTCCAGTCCCCAGCCGATATCATCGTGGCAGCGGAGGTAGTTCAGGAAAACATATTCCTTCGGCAGGCTGTTGACAATATCCATCTGGCGTTTCAGGAGGCGTACATCCCTGGTGGCAACCGTATTCCAGGTGGTAGCCATCGTGGTGACATTGTATAACAGATGACATTCCGGCTTTTCTACCGTACCGAAGTAAGGTACGACCTTTGCCGGTTCCATAACAACCTCTCCCAGCAGGATGACGCCAGGGCAGACAATTTCACTGACCATACGCATAATGCGGACAATGGTATGTACCTGCGGCAGGTTCCGGCAGTCCGTACCAAGCTGCTTCCAGATATACGGTACAGCGTCGATGCGGATGATGTCGATTCCGCGGTTGGTCAGATACAGCATGTTATAGATCATTTCATTCAGTACAATAGGATTCCAATAATTCAGATCCCACTGATACGGATAGAAGGTGGTCATGACAAACTGATTCCTGTCCGGAAGCCAGGTAAAGTTCCCGGGGGCAGTGGTCGGGAATACCTGCGGTACCGTTCGTTCATACTGGGACGGCAGATCATAGTTATCGTAGAAATAATAACGATCCATGTATTCACGTTCACCGTTTCTGGCACGCTTCGCCCATTCGTGGTCTTCAGAGGTGTGGTTCATGACAAAGTCAAGGCAGACACTGATTCCGCGGCTGCGGCATTCATCGGCCAGAGATTCCAGATCTTCCATGGTGCCCAGCTCCGGCTGAACGGTACGGAAGTCCGCTACTGCATAGCCGCCGTCGCTGCGGCCTTCCGGTGACTTTAACAGAGGCATCAGATGCAGGTAATTTACGTTGCAGGATTCGATATAATCCAGCTTCTCTTTTACGCCGTTTAAGGTGCCGGCAAAGGCATTGACATACATCATCATACCGAGCAGATCATTCTTCTTATACCAGTCAGGATGCTGTTCTCTTGTTGTATCCAGCTCCTTTAAAGAATTCTTCCGGTCCAGATAAAACTGGTACATATTCTGGCAGAGCGCCTCAAAGGCCTGTTCCTGACCGGAATAAAGTTCAAAATAAAGCCATTTTAATTCATCGTAGTGTCTGGAAAACCGTTTCTGAAATGCCGGCTCCAGCTTTGTCATAAATTCGTTCATAAGAACCCTCCTGCATAATTTGTAATCGATTTCAAAACTGCCTTTATTATAGAAGAGAGAAGGGAAAAATGCAAGTAGAAAGAAAATACTT
>DNJM01000154.1:7221-14769 GCA_003489085.1 Lachnospiraceae bacterium | reverse complement strand
ATTGCTTTCCTCCCGCTATATTCGCTATCGTTTTCATTTCACCTTATTTCAAAA
This sequence comes from Lachnospiraceae bacterium, assembly GCA_003489085.1. Taxonomy (GTDB): domain Bacteria; phylum Bacillota; class Clostridia; order Lachnospirales; family Lachnospiraceae; genus DNJM01. The sequence continues at coordinate 14,715 of DNJM01000154.1, read as the reverse complement.
TAATCATATCCTATATTCACTTTTTATACAAGTTTATCCTGACATATCAGAAATAAACGTACATCAGAATGACCGCCTGTACAACAAGTATTGCCGGAATCCCCAGATAAAACTTCTTATGCTTCGTCTTGTGATGAAAAAGCTTCATTCCGAACCAGGCGCCCGCCGAGCCTCCCAGCAGGGAAAGCCCCAATAAAGTCCTCTCCGGGATTCTCCATTTTTCCTTCTTTGCCCTCTGCTTATCACTCCAGAACAGATAAAAAGTCAGCAGATTGACCGCTGCAAGATAGATCGTCATATATGCTCCCATCCCCTTACACCTCCAATTCTTTCCGAAAATGAAATGCATAGATCCATTTTTCTTTCACCGGTTTCCCGGTAATTCTGGTCAGCGCCTTTGCATAGTATTCCAGCTGCAGCGTGTACCGTTCAAGCAGTATGAACGGACTCTTTACCCGATCTGTCTTATAATCCAGCAGCACCAGTCCGTCCTCCTCTTCAAACCATGCATCCATGATCCCCTGTACCAGAAACATATCCTCTTCTCCATCCTCCGTCAGTCCCAGTACAAAAGGCTGCTCTTTATGAAGCCGTCCGGCGGATGCCGCACGCTTCATCCTTTGCGCCAGATCTGTCTCCAGAAAGGCCATCAGATCCTCTTCCCTCACCGCCGCACGCATCTCTGCCGCCATCCGGCCGCCCTGCACAAAGCTATCCAGTAGCATGGAAAGCTCATCTGCCTGCAGACTATCCTTCAGTCTTTCAAAGGGCAGCAGCTCCAAAGCACGATGGTAAGCCGTTCCCCGTTCCGCTCCGCCCAGAGGTGCCGCTTCCGGCTGCTCCGGATACAGTATCTCCCCGGCTGCCAGCTCTGCTTCGCCTTCCGGATACCGCATTTTCTTCAGCTCTGTTACAGTATATTTCCTCTTCTTCCCGATCAGATGCGCTTTGGGATACTGGTAGGCAAACTGTGCTTCCAGATTCGCCCGCATCGCTTCCGAGCAGCTGCCCGGCCGCTGTACGCTTACACTTAGCCACTCATGCTCCAACAGCTTTTCCTGACGTCTCTCTTCCCCTTCGCTGGCATACTGCTCCGGCTCTGCCACTGCGGCCCGGATCGGAACTTCCTTCCGAAAAAGCGGGTTCAGAAACGGTACGGTCAGGCCACACGCCTTCAGCACCGGTGCAAAGGACTGATGCCGGATCAATGCCGGGAGGATCCAGTCCAGATAAGACTTTGCCTTCGTCAGCTCCAGGAATCCCAATTCCATCTCCGCCTGATCCCGTACCGCTGCCAGTGAGGCCAGTCTGCCCTCCAGATTCTTTGCCGTTCCGGTCAGGATCAGTTTCTCCTTCGCACGGGTCATCGCCACATACAGGATTCGCAGCTCTTCCCCCAGATTCTCCAGCGTCAGCTCCCGCTGCATCACCTTCTTTAACAATACGGGCGCCTTTGTCCGCAGCGTCAGATCCACCGCATCTACACCGATTCCCAACCGGGGATGCAGCACAACCGTACTCCGGACATCCTGTGTATTAAATGTCTTGCCGATCCCGGATACGAATACGATCGGGAATTCCAGTCCCTTACTTTTATGAATGCTCATCAACCGAACCACATCTTCCTGCTCCTCCATCAGGTTCGCTTCGCCATAATCTACATCATATTTCTGTAATTGATTCATATAGCGCACAAAATGAAACAGCCCTTTGTAACTCGTTGCTTCAAATGCCAGCGCCTTTTCCACCAGCATATCCAGATTCGCCCGCCGCTGCCTGCCGCCCGGCATGGCGGTCACATAATTCTCATATCCCGTCTCGGTCAGAATCCGGAACAAAAGTTCATGAATCGATGTATAAGGCACCATGCTCCGATAATGTGTCACCTGGTCGAAAAATGCTGCCAGCTTCCGCCCGGCAGCAGCTTCCGTATGCTCATTTGCATACCGGCGCACCGCTCTGTAAAAAGCTTCCTCCGGGTATGCTGCTTTCACCTCTGCCAGCTCCTGTGCAGTCAATCCGGCAAATGGAGAACGCAGAACGGATGCCAGCGGAATATCCTGGCGCAGGTTATCCAGGATTTTCAGATAATCCAGTATGGTACTGACCTCCCAGGAAGAGAAGTATCCTTCTCTGGTTCCGATAAAGGCCGGGATTCCCTCCTCCTTCAATATTGCTGCGAATGTATCCGACCAGCCCTTCAGACTGCGCAGCAGGACCACGATATCACCATATCTGGCCGAACGCATCTCCCCGGTCTTCTTATCCCGGACCGGATGCTGTCCTACCAGCTGACGAATCCTTCCTGCCACAACCCGGGCCTCCCGCTCCCGCTCCGTCTCCTCGGCATGCATTTCCTCACTCTGGCTGCCTGTTCCCCGGCTTTTCTCTTCTTCCCGGGGACGAATCAGCAGTACCTCCGTCTCATTTCCGGAGACCGGCTCATAATTCGCTCCCACGTACAGAGCCGCCCGGTCATCGTATGCGATGCCCCCCAGCTGCTCCTGCATCAGCTGCCGGAAGATAAAATTCGTACTGTCCAGTACTTCCCTCCGGCTCCGGAAGTTCCGGGACAGGTCAATTCTCTGCGTCTGACTGTCCGTCAGATCATAGGTATGGAATTTTTCCATAAAAAGCTCCGGCCGGGCCAGGCGGAATCGATAGATACTCTGCTTCACATCTCCAACCATGAACACATTATAGCTGCCCTGGCTGATCCTGGATACACTGGTCAAAAGCGTCTCCTGAATCAGATTACTGTCCTGGTACTCATCAATCATAATCTCATCATACCGCTCCTGGTATTCTCCGGCCGCTTCCGACGGTACGAAGCCCTCCTTCTCCTTCCGGGTCAGGATCTGCAGGGCAAAATGCTCCATATCCTGAAAATCAATCACGTTTCTGGATCGCTTTTCCATCGCAAATGCCTCGGAAAAATCCTCCACCAGCCGTGTAAATTCCTGTACTACCGGATACATAGATCGCATATCCTCTCTGACCTGTTCCAGACTGCAGTCATAATACTGTTCCCTCAGATCGGAAACCATATCTTTCACCTGTTCCCTGACTGCCTTGACCGTGTTCTTCTTTTCTTCCGATGCCTCCGGCATCTTCTTTCCGGACAGCCGCTGCCACCTGATCTGCTGCAGGCATTCTCTGGTCCGGTCATAGCCATCCGCTTCCCGCACCTGTCGGATCTGTTCCAGGTCTGACGCCAGTGCCTCCTCGTAGTAAACCGGTCCCTCCTCTTCCCGGCAGACTGCTATGCCATATTGCAGCAGCCGTTCCATATCTGCCGTTAAATACTCTGTTTCCTCTGCAATTTTCTCAAAAAAGGTGCCATCCCCCGCTCCCTGATAAACCTCGGCACAATAGTGAAGCCATTCTGCCGGATCCGGAAAGCTTCCCGCAAATTCGAATGCCGTAAGCAGAAGTTCCGTCAGCTTCTCGTCATTTCTCCCTGGGGCAAATGTATCCGCCAGACGAAGAAACTCCTCTGCGCCTTCTTCATAACGTGTATTCAGAAGTGCATCTGCTACATCTCTTTTTAAGAGCTTCAGTTCTCCTTCTTCTGCAATCCGGAATCCCGGATCCAGATCAATATCTGAAAAATGCTCCCGGATCACCATCAGGCAGAAGCTGTGAATGGTTGTAATCTGTGCATGATCGATTAGTGTCGCCTGCCGCTGCAGATGCACATTATCCGGTTCTTTCGCAAGCCTTGCTTCAATCGCATCCCGAATCCGCTCCTTCATTTCCGCCGCTGCCGCCTCCGTAAAGGTCACAATCAGCATATGATCCACACTCAGCGGGGGCTCATCTGCGGTCAGGCGGGTGAGGATCCGCTCTACCAGAACAGCCGTCTTACCAGAACCAGCTGCAGCAGAGACCAGTATATTCCGGTTCCGAAGCCGGATCACCTGCTGCTGTTCCTCTGTCCATGTCACTCCCATTTACCGCACCTCTCCTTTCATTCTGGCGATTGCTTCGTCATTCGACAGCCGGGAAAGTCTTCGGTAGGCATATCCCGGCAGCTTTGGCTCGAACTTGCATACATGCCTGAATTTACAATAATCACAGGCCGTACGGGTTCCCATTTCATATGGAGTAATCGCAATCTCTCCTTCTTCGATCTGCTCCCGCATGGTATCCGTTTTCTTTCTGGTATACTCCCGAAGCACCCTGAATTCCTCCGTTGTAGCCGTCCGCGACGTCTTCTGCAGGCTGCCGTCCTTCTTCCGGCCTGCCGGGATCACAAACGATGTGCCTTCCATTTCTCTGTCCAGATTGCGCAGAACCACCTCATCCGAATTCACAATACCATCCAGCTTCAGCTCCTTCAGAATCGCTTCCTCCAGCTGCTGCGGATCTACTTCCCGTGCCACTACAGGATCCTTGATCCGGTAGTAAAAGATCCCCGCCGGTACGATCTCCTTCCCTGGATGCCGTCTGGTCTCCAGGGAGAGTGCCGCATCCAGATAGATCACCAGCTGCATCTGCAGACCATGATATAATGCCGTCATGTCGAAAGACTGCATCCCCGTCTTATAGTCCATGACCTTTACGTACACCGTATCATCCGTCTCATACGTATCGATGCGGTCAATTTTTCCACCCCGGAAATTTACCTCATACCCCTCCGGTTCAAAGTTTCCATGCTCCAGCTGCCTGGTCAATGCCCATACGGTCCGCTGCATCATCCGTACGATCCTGGTAATCAGGTATTCATTCCGCGCATTACTATAGAGTGCCATATTTCCATATTCCGTGATACTTTCTTCCACACTTTCCCGAATAAGACGTGTCTGCTCCTCCTCCGGGAGGGTAATCCAGGTATACCCGCTTTCCCGGACCTTTCCGGAAAAACGCTCCAGCGCCCGGTGCAGAAGATTCCCCCAGTCAAGCGCCTGGAAGCCATGCTCTCTTCGCTCGGCAAGCCGCAGTCCATAGCTTAGAAAATGGGCAAATGCACAGGCTGCAAACTGCTCCATCCGGGTCACACTGGTATAGCTCAGATCCCCGTACAGCTGTCGCGCCGTCTCCGCCTCCAGATGCTCCTCCGGCTTCCGGTACGCACCGGCTCTGAGAAGCATTTCTGCCGTCTGCTGCCACTCTTCCGAATGCAGATACCAGCTTAGCAGCTCTTCCCATTCGTCCGCCTCATCGTCGATTCCCTCTTCCAGCCCTGTCATACCGTCGATCAGATAACGGATCCCCGTCTGCGGCAGCATTTCCGTCTCAAGAAGAGAACGCCCTTCTTCCTGCTCTATTTTCAGCGCCGGATACAGCTTCTTCAATTCCGCAATCAGGTAGGCCGGACGAAGGCTCTTCCCATCCGCCGTCATCTGACTGTAGGAAAGGTAAAGTCCGTCCGATGGCTTTGTCAGATTGATATAGAGATAGAACTTCTGGATATATGCCTCTTCCTTCGCTCCCGGCGCCAGTGTCATACCCTTCCGTGTGATCCGCTCCCTGTCCGTTTCTGAAAGCAGGCCGTTCTTTTCCAGCTTTCCCGGAATCCAGCTGTCATTTAAGCCCAGCACAAAAAGCGCCCGGACATTGGTCAGCCTCGTCCGCTTCAGATCTCCGGCCACCACCTGATCCATTCCCGGAGGAATCACACCAACCTTCGCTTCATTAAAGCCAGCATCCAGAAGCTCCGCATACTCTTTTAGGGATACCTTTTCTTCACCAAGCAGCTCCGTGAATTTCCCCAGAAGCTCCTGCACAATCCGGTAAATCTGAGCATATTCCCGTGCCAGAGCCAGCTCACCGCACTCCTGGAATATCTGCTCCTGCTTCTGCATCTGTTCCTCAATCCGCTCCTGCACCAGGAAGGCGTTCAGCGCTTCCGTAATATCCTGTATCGTTTTTGCCGGGTTTCTCAGAACCGTAACCAGGGGCAGCAGCAGTTCTACCAATGCTGCCCGGAGGTGGTTCATCCGATCCAGCGCCTCCTGCGGCATATCCTGCTCTCTTCGTAAAAAGGGCTGCTGCCATTTTGAAAAACCGGCAATTCCCCAGGCCAGCACATAGTTTTCCAGCTCATCCACCGTATCCGCATCGAATACTACATCGCCTGCCGTGACCAGTCCGGTCCGCAGGAAACGGAAAACACCGTCTGCCGTAAATCCACGGCGCACCATATCCAGCAGGCTTCGGATATATTCCACAAAGGAATTCAGCAGCACACTTCTTTTATGATCCAGAAACAGCGGAATCTCATAACGCTCAAACGCCTTTTCCAGGTAGTCCCCATACGCTTCCATATTACTGGTAATCACAGATATCTCCCGATAGCGGTATCCCTTTGTCCGCACCAGACGCCGCACCTGCTGTGCGGCATATTCGCATTCCTCCTTTACACTGCGGGCACAGCCGATATGAATATGCTCCGGTTCTTCCGTATAGGTTCCCGTCTGATACCGGAACAGATTCTGCTCCAGAAAGGCCAGGTCCGCCCGCTGCCGGAATCGCCAGGGGACACTGTCTCTTCCCTGCCGCTCCCTGCCTGCCGGATACACCGGTGTCTCTACCTGAACTCCTGCTTCCTTTGCTGTCCGTACCAGTCCCGCCGTCATTTGCTTGCTCAGCGCAAAAAGCTGATACGGGTGACGGTACAGGTAGGGATCCTCCCTGCTGTCAATCGTCACCGTTACCAGGATTTCCTCGCATACCTTGAGCAGCTCCCCGATCAGCTTCAGCTGTACCGGCGTAAAGCCTGTGAATCCATCCAAAGCAATCACGCTGCCCTTTAAAATAGCAGACTGTCCCACCTGCGCCGCCAGCACATCCAGCAGCTCTTCTCCGGTAATATATTTTTCCTGCAGATAGGCCCGAAAGCCCTCGTACATCACCTGCATGTCCGTCAGCTTTTTCCCCAGATAGCTCTGTGCACCGATTTCCTCAATCAGCTCCTGCAGCTGCTTCGGACTTATCGCGTACTGGGTCAGCTCTGAAATGACGGATTTCATTTCGCTGACATAGCCCGGCTTTTTTAGATTTCCTCCCAGCACCTGCAGCTTTTTCTCATAACTGCCTGCAATTTTCCTGAGAATCAGATTCTTTCCTTCGTCATCCAGAACGATCTTATCGCCGCCCCCAGTCTCTGAAAAGATTCTATATGCCAATCTGTGAAAGCTTAATACATCAATATTCATAATTCCATTTGCCGGATGCATCACAACCAGATCTTCCTGCGTCTGCATCGTAAACTGCTCCGGCACCAGTACAAGAAAATTCTTCTCCGGGGATTCTATCGCAGAACGGATCACCGTCTCATACAAAGTATGTGATTTCCCTGTTCCCGCATTTCCAAATATCAGTTTCAGTCCCATGCTGCTCCTCCTGCCTTCCTTCTTAGCTGTCAGACGCTTGTCTGTCGACATTGTATCATAAAAATGCAGCAAAAAAAAGAGCACCACCTCCGCCGGAAGTAAATGCTCTTATAGGGGATTGAAAAAATTGAAATCATGTTCTCACTTTACAGCAGTC
>DNJM01000154.1:0-6942 GCA_003489085.1 Lachnospiraceae bacterium | reverse complement strand
CACTTTACAGCAGTCTATTCTGCACAACGCAGCATCTCGGTAAATTCTGTGCTGAGACTGATCCGGCCAATGTAAAATACATCTCCGGTCATAAATACCTCCCAGTCATCACAGATCTCCACCTGCAGTTCTCCGCCCGGCATCTGTACCGTCATCTTTGGTCCGGTCAGTCCCAGCCGATAAGCCGCTCCGGCCGCCGCACAGGCACCGGTACCGGAAGCAATCGTGTAGCCGGCACCACGCTCGAAAATCTCAATCTTGATATGCTCGGAATCTACTACCTGCAAAAGCTGTGTATTGATCCGGTTCGGGAAGCATCTGGCTACTTCTGAAAAATTGCCGATCTTGCAGACCAGAGGCTTGGAAATCTCCCGCATCGGGATAATGCAATGCGGATTTCCGATGGATACACAGGTGGTCGGATATAAGGTTCTTCCAAAAAGCATATCCTCATTAATCACCTCCCGGCGTTCTCCCGTCACAGGGATCTCATCGCTCCAGAAGGACAGCTTACCCATGGATACCCGAAGCCGGCTGCCGCTCTCATTCAAAAAGCTGACCTCCACATCCCGGCTGCTGGTAAGAAGCTTAAACCGCTTTTTCTGTACATAGCCTTCATCCTTCAGGTATTTTGCAAAGATCCGCACTCCGGTTCCGCTCTGTGTGGCTTCGCTTCCGTCCGGATTCCAGATCTTTACAAAAATCCCCTTCTCCGTCATAATCGGCCCTTCCAGCACTCCGTCGGATCCCATACCGAAATTTTTATTGCAGATCAGCCTGACATTCTCCGGTGTCAGCTTCAGTTCATTTTTATTTGGATCAAATACAAAGTAATCATTGCCCAGTCCATGATATTTTTCAATTACAACCTTCATCCTGCAATCCCTCCATCTTTACTGATTCTATCATAGCAGGCATTATTTCCGCTTAATATTAAAATAATGCTTACTATATTGCAAATAATGCTCTATACTATAAATAGAAAATGCTATAAACACACTTTCGCCCACAGTTCATTCCGGGCATCGGAAAGGAGAATACCTTCATGGAAAGCTATCTGAAAAAAGGATATCTGCACAGCGCCTTCCGCCTGTTCCATATCACTGACCAGACGCAGAAAACCTTTTCCTTTCATTATCATGATTTCGACAAGCTGCTGATCTTTCTTCGGGGAGACGTCAGCTACATCATTGAAGGGAAATCTTACCTGCTGCAGCCATATGATATTGTATTGGTCCGCCACAACGAGATCCATAAGCCTATGATTCATAGTACCAGTCCTTATGAACGGATCGTTGTCTATATCTCACCGCACTTTATCGATTCCTACCGCACAGAGGACTATGATCTCGGGTACTGCTTTCAGAAATCCGCTGCCGAGCATTCCGGTGTTCTGCGGATTCTTTCGCCGCAGTCAAATCCACTGCCTCATGCGATCACCCGCTTGGAGCAGGCCTTTCAGGAAGAAGACTATGCCACAGATCTGTACCGACAGGTTCTTTTTCTGGAATTCATGATCCACCTGAACCGAGCCGTACGGCACAATTCCCTGAACTTCCTGGACACCACTGAGGCCCATCCGAAGATTCAGCATATTGTGCGCTATATCAATGAGCATCTGACGAACGACCTCTCCATCGATGAGATCGCCGGCCAGTTCTATATGAGCCGGTATCACATGATGCGGACTTTTAAGGAAGAGACCGGCTTTACTATCGGTCACTATATCACCCAGAAACGGCTTGCCATGGCCAGAGAACAGATCCTGCACCGGTTCCCTATCACACAGGTTTGCTATGACTGCGGCTTCAAGGACTATTCGACATTTTCCAGAGCCTATAAGAAAGCCTTTCAGGAATCTCCCCGGGAGACGCAGAAGCGGCATCCCGTCTTTACAGCCGGATCACCAGTACAGGAAGCGGCGGGTGATTCGGACGATTATAATATTCACTTACAATCACCAGGTACTGCTTCGGATCCAGCTGTTTCAGATCGTCCAGAAGCACATCCCGCTCCGTAAATCCGCTGTCGCCTCCGCTATAGATGCACAGGCTCATCAGACCACCCTTTTTCAGCAGCCGTAGTCCCTGCTGGATCGCTTTCACACTGGTATCTGCCTGTGTAGCAACCGAATGATCTCCACCCGGCAGATATCCAAAGTTAAATACAATACAGGAGATCCTGCCTTCGGCCCCTTCTATATACCGTTCCATTTCCGCATGGCTTCCCAGAATCAGCCTGGCCCTGTCGGACAGGCCTTTTTCTGCCAGGCGCTTTCTGGTCGCTTCTATCGCCTGCTCCTGAATATCGAATGCCCATACCCTTCCGGCTTCTCCGACCAGGCGGCACAGGAGCTCCGTATCATTCCCGTTTCCTGCAGTCGCATCGATACACCAGTCTCCCTCCTGCACCTGCTCTTCAATAAAGCGTCTGCACCATTGTGTAATCTGAACCTGTTCCATCCTGTCTATCTCTCTCCGTTTCTCTTTCTTATGCTTCTCCGTTTCCGGACTCCTTTTCTTCCTCTCCACCGGGCAATACCCTCGCATAGAGCTCTGCCGGAACAAAAGCCCTTACAAAAATCCCCTCTTCACGGTACTCCTCTTCCAGAAGCTCACCGGACTTACGGATCATCTGAATCTTTCCTGCCTCCGCATATGGGAAGACCGCCTCTATCGCCATCTTCTGCCTGCGAAGGATTCCGCTCAGTGCCTCCTTCAGATCCTCCAGCCCCTGCCCTGTTCTGGCGGAAATCTTCACAATCTGTTCCGCACGGAAGTCCCGCAGAATGACCTCCTGTCCTTCTATCTTATCCTGCTTGTTGAACACAGTAATCACAGGCCTGTCATTTGCCTCCAGCTCCTGCAGGATCTGGTAGACGATATACATCTGCTCGTCCATCTCCGGACTGGATACATCCACGACATGCAGAATCAGATCCGCGTACTTCGCTTCCTCTAATGTACTTTTAAATGCCTCGATCAGGTGATGCGGCAGCTTCCGGATAAATCCCACCGTATCGGTCAGCAGCAGCTCCTGCTTCCCGGGCAGCGTCAAAAGCCGTGTCGTTGGATCCAATGTTGCGAACAGCTTATCTTCACTCAGGACATCTGCCCCGGTCAGCTGGTTCAGCAGGGTGGATTTCCCTGCATTCGTATAGCCTACGATGGCCGCCACCGGAATACGGTTCTTCTGCCGTCTCTCTCTGGCTATCTGCCGGTGTCTCTTAACCTCCTTCAACTCCCGGTTCAGCTGCGCGATCCGCCCCTTGATCAGACGACGATCCATCTCCAGCTTTTTCTCGCCCGGCCCCCTCGTGCCGATACCACCACCCAGCCTGGACAATGATTTTCCAAGACCGGTCAGCCTGGACTGGCGGTATTTGAGCTGCGCCAGCTCCACCTGAATCTTTCCTTCCCGTGTCATGGCATGGGCTGCAAAAATGTCCAGTATCACCAGCGTTCGATCCAGTATCTTGACCTGCAGTGCTTCTTCCAGATTCCCGATCTGCGCCGGTGACAGCTCATCATCACAGACAATCCCGTCCGCCTCTGTTTCCCAGATCAGCTCTTTGATCTCCGTAAGCTTTCCGGTTCCGACATAGGTTCCCGAATGAATCATCTCCCGCTTCTGGATCACCTGCCCCACGCTTTCGGCTCCGGCAGTTTTTACCAGCTCCGCAAGCTCCTTCAGGGAACGCTCGGTATCATCCCCGTCCTGTTCACTGACGCCGACCAGGATGACCTTCTCCATATCCTTTTTTAACTCTATCATCTCATTACTCCTTTATGCTGTACTGCCAGTCGGAGCTTTCCCGAAAAGCTCCTGATGCCAAAAACCCGGCCGATGCCGAAGGTCTCCGGCATCAGCGTGTTCTGAGGAACTCCGCTTCCTTTGCGGCCTTTTCATCGTCCGGGTATTTTGTAATATATGCTTCCATTTTGGCTTTCGCCGTTTCCCATTCTAATTTCTTTTCGTAAATGGCAATGACATTAAATTCCATTTCCTGCTGCAGTACACTGCCTTCTTTTTCACAACGGATCCCTGTTTCAAAATATGTTAATGCACTGTCCAGATCTTCTTCCTTCAGGCTGCAGATTCCAAGGAAATTATAGATGGTTCCCGTCTTCATCGACCCGTTAATCAGAGCCTTTTTAAATGCTTCCTTCGCTTCTGAATATTGTTCCTGCTCCCAAAGCGCAATCCCGATACCACGGTATGCTTCTCCGATATCTGTTTCTGCTTCCACAGCTTCCTGAAAGGCTGCAATCGCCTCATCATACTTCTTTTCTTCCAGGCAGGAAAGTCCTGCCGCAATTTTATCCTCTTTCCCGGACAGTCCGATCAGTTCGCAGCCAGAAAGCAGCAGACACATTGCCAGAAGACAGCAAAGTATCCTTCCTCTATATAAATACTTTATGATCTTATGATTCATACTCACCCTCTGCTGCATCTATTCCTCCACATGCTCCATACCCTGACTGATAATCGTCAGAATATGATCGTCTGCAAGAGAATAGAACACAGTCTTTCCTTCCCGTCTGTTCTTTACCAGCTTCATCTGCTTCAATATCCGGAGCTGATGAGAAATCGCAGACTGGCTCATAGATAATACCTCAGCCAGATCACAGACACACATCTCCGATGCCAACAGTACACAAAGGATCCGGATTCTGGTTGTATCCCCGAATACCTTAAAGAAATCCGCCAGATCCTTCAGCTTCTGCTCATCCGGCAAATGTCCCTCTACCTTCTGAATCAATTCCTCATGTGTCTGGACGACATCGCAGCATTCACATTCTATTTTCTCTATTTTCTCTCTTTTTGCCATAGCACTCCCCGCTTCCTAATATGCTCCCTGTTCATCCTCTATCTGCCAGTCGATCGGCTCTACACCATGCATTTTCAAAAATTCATTCGTCTTGCTGAACGGTTTGCTCCCAAAGAAGCCCCGGTATGCTGAAAGAGGACTCGGATGTGGTGCCTCCAGAATCAGATGCTTCGGATTGTTCAGCATACTTTTCTTCATCTGCGCCGGCCGCCCCCACAGGATGAACACAATCGGACGATCCTGCGCATTGACTGCCCGGATCGCAGCATCTGTAAATTCTTCCCAGCCGATACCACGGTGGGAATTCGCCTGATGCGCCCGTACCGTCAGAACCGTATTCAGAAGAAGCACTCCCTGAGCCGCCCATTTTGTCAGATAGCCATGCTTCGGAATCGTGCAGCCCAGATCATCGTGCAGCTCCTGGTAGATATTTACCAGTGACGGCGGTATCTCTACATCCGGCTTTACAGAAAAGCACAGTCCATGTGCCTGTCCCACTCCATGATACGGATCCTGCCCCAGAATGACCACCTTGACATTCTTTAACGGCGTCAGGTGAAATGCATTGAAAATGTCATCCGACGGCGGGAATATCTGTCTGGTACGATACTCCTGCAATATGGTCTGATATAACTTTTTATAATACGGTTTCTTGAATTCTTCTCCCAGCGGAATGAGCCAGTCATTACTGATCGCTGCCATATCCATCACTCCTTACAGACGTACGGAAACGCCCCTCTTCTTCAGGTATTCCTTCACTTCACGAATCTCAAGCTCCTTATAGTGAAAGAGAGAAGCTGCCAGTGCGGCATCTACCTTCCCTTCTGTCAGAGCCTCATAAAAATGCTCCAGCGTGCCTGCGCCTCCGGAGGCGATCACCGGAATATCCACAGCCTCGGCCACTGCCTTCAGCAGTTCATTATCATAACCGGCCTTTGTTCCATCGCAGTCCATGCTGGTCAGCAGGATCTCTCCGGCTCCCAGTGCAGCCGCCCTCGTTGCCCACTCTACCGCATCGATTCCGACATCAATTCTTCCGCCGTGTTTATAAATATTCCACCCGGTTCCATCCGCACGCTTCTTTGCATCAATCGCCACTACCACACACTGGCTGCCGAACTTCTCTGCGGCCTCCCGGATCAGCTCCGGACGATCAATGGCAGAAGAATTGATGGATATTTTATCCGCTCCTTCTCTCAAAAGTGCTCTGAAATCCTCTACGGTCCGGATTCCTCCGCCCACCGTAAAGGGAATGAATACCTGCTTCGCCACCCGGCGCACCATTTCCACCACCGTATTCCTCTGGTCAGAAGAAGCCGTAATATCCAGAAATACCAGTTCGTCCGCTCCGGCTGCATCATAAGCCTTCGCAATCTCCACCGGATCGCCGGCATCCCTTAAATCCACAAAATTTACACCCTTCACTACCCGCCCTGCGTGTACATCCAGGCATGGTATAATCCGTTTTGTCAGCATGTCTCTTCTCCTATATATCCCTTAGCTCAGTAAAATTCTTCAATATCCGCAGTCCCGTCGTACTGCTCTTCTCCGGGTGAAACTGACAGGCGAATACATTTCCCTGTTCCACAGAAGCATGAATCTCTGTCCCATACTGCGTCACTGCCTTTACAATCTTCTCATCCTCTGCCTTCAGATAATAAGAATGTACAAAATACACATGGGCTCCATCCTCAATCCCTCTGAACAGCCGTCCTTCATTCCGAAGTGTCAGTGCATTCCATCCCATATGCGGAATCTTTAAGCCCTCTTTTTTCGGCAGCTTCAGAATCTCGCCTTTTAAAATTCCCAGTCCGTCTACTCCCGGTCCTTCCTCGCTTTCCTCAAACAAAAGCTGCAGCCCGAGACAGATGCCAAGCAGCGGAGTCCCCTGATCTGCCACACGCCGGATAACCTCCACCAGCCCATATTGATGCAGCTTCTCCATCGCATCCTTAAATGCACCGACCCCCGGAAGGATCACTTTATCGGCATGCAGTATTTCCTCCGGATCCCTTGTCACAACGACCTGCTGACCCAGATACTGCATCGCCTTTTCCACACTTTTAATATTTCCCGCATCATAATCGATTATTGCTATCATTTATTATAAC
>DNJM01000093.1:4687-5888 GCA_003489085.1 Lachnospiraceae bacterium | reverse complement strand
ATTTTTTCCATTGTTTTTTCCATATTCCCTACCTCACCTTCCAGATTAAGTATCACACCTGTTTTTACGCTTGTTTGATATACATGTGTGAATTGTTAATTATTATACAAGTATCCTTCTCTTTTTGCAACCATTCTTTGGCAGAAAAGCAATTGTCTACATGATTTTATCCGCTTTTTACCAGCAATTCCAATATTTCCAGTGATTTAAAGTGCTTATCCAGATGCATTTCGAGATACTTTCCTGTAATCCGTCCCAGCTTCTCCAGCACCTCTTCCTTCACCAGAAAGGTATACAGCTTCTCCACCGGGGAAGAAACAATGTACTGCAGGGTATACAGGGTAGAAGTATCCAGGCGGATGCTGTCCCTGACCATCGGTGCACATGCCTCACAGACCAGACCGCCTGCCTCCGGACTAAAGACAACGCTTCTGTCCGTGCTGCCGCAGCGAATACACTGAAATACCTGCGGCCCCTCGCCATTGATCGTAACAGCCTTCAGTTCAAATATGTACCGGATCAGACGGTTCGGAATTATCTTACTGGCCAACGCACGCATCGTCTGATACAGCAATTTCAGAAGTTCTGTCTCATCATTTCCTTCTCTTGCATAATAGCCTGCCATATCGAGAAAATAGAAGCCGTAGTAAGCAGCTTCTACATCCGTCCGCAGTTCGGAAAAGTAATTTTCTATCTCTGCCTGCATCATATTATAAGAGTTTTTTCCTTCATACAGTAAAAATGTTCCGAAAGAAAACGGATTCACTGCCAGCAGCAGGGAGCTGTTCGGCTTCCTTGCTCCCCTTGCAAAGGCAGCGATCTTTCCGCGTTCTTTTGTCAGCAGTACAATTCTTCTGTCATATTCACCGATCGGAGATGCAGAAAGCACCATTCCGGTGACCGTGATCGTCTCTCTCACTTACATCGACTCCTGCTTCTTTTTCCTCGTACGTACAGGCTGTTTTCGGAACGGATCCGGCATTTTTATAGCTCAGGTAATCCTCCACACGCCCTGTATACATAAACTGTTCCCAGTAATCCAGCTCCATACTATCACCTCTTCATCTGTTTTCCCTATTGTTAATTTCCCCTTGAAGCAGATGAAGTATACTGTTTAATAACTGGTAATTACAGACCCTACTCTTCTTCCCGGTACCCAAAGTTCTTCATCAGGAATTCGCTGTCCCTCCAGTCCTTCTTT
>DNJM01000093.1:4104-4395 GCA_003489085.1 Lachnospiraceae bacterium | reverse complement strand
GCTGTCCCTCCAGTCCTTCTTTACTTTCACCCAAAGCTTCAGATTGACCTTCATATCCAGCATTTTCTCGATTTCAAAACGGGCACGGCTGCCGATTTCTTTTAACATGGAGCCCTGTCTGCCGATGATAATCCCCTTGTGGGAATCTCGTTCACAGATGATCGTAGCATCAATATCCATGATATTCTTCCGCGCTTTCATCCGATCAATGCAGACAGCAATTCCGTGCGGAATCTCTTCATTCAGACAGTGCAGCGCCTTTTCCCGGATCAGCTCCGCCACAATCTGCCG
>DNJM01000093.1:3331-3802 GCA_003489085.1 Lachnospiraceae bacterium | reverse complement strand
GATCAGCTCCGCCACAATCTGCCGTTCCGGCTGATCCGTTACTGTATCTTCATCATAAAACTGTGGTCCATACGGCAGATACTGGAAAATCACCTTTAAAAGTTCATCCGTATTCATACCGCTTCTGGCCGATACCGGCACAATCTCGGCAAACGGACACAGCTTCTGATAAGCAGTAATTGCCGGCAGCACATCTTCCTTCTTAACCATATCTATCTTATTGATGACAATCACAACCGGCGTATGCGCCTTTTTAAGCTGCCCTGCAATGTGCTGCTCTCCTGCTCCGATAAAGGTAGACGGTTCCACCAGCCACAGCACCACATCGACTTCATTCAGAGTCCTTTCTGCAACATTGACCATGTATTCTCCCAGCTTATTCTTCGCCTTGTGAATTCCCGGTGTATCTACGAATACAATCTGCCCCTGCTCTGTTGTCAGCACCGTCTGGATACGGTTTCTTGTGGTCTG
>DNJM01000093.1:457-2995 GCA_003489085.1 Lachnospiraceae bacterium | reverse complement strand
ATTCATCAACGTGGATTTTCCCACATTCGGCCGTCCGATCAGCGTTACGAATCCTGATTTATAATTCTGGTTCATATTCGCTCCTTTTTAGTTCAGCTCTTTCAGCTGCCCGAATACTTCTTTCTCCTGTGTCAGCTTCTCTTCACTTCCGATGACACAGATTTTATGCTGCTCTACCACTGCCTCAACAATATCTGCCAATGCACGGATATCTTCTTGTCCGGCAGAGAGAATTTCTTCTCTTTCTTTTCGAATCATATCCTCCGATACATGATTCAGATACAGAGCCATAGAACGGTCACCTTTTGCTGATGGTGTCATCGGCTGGTCAATATTGCTGATGGTACCGATGATATATTTCGTCATATCGCGTTCTTCTACCTGGAAGCTGCGCAGATACTCTGCAACTCCCTGATACACCTTCAGGGTATTCATAAGATGGGGATCCCGATAAGATACCAGATATCCATCTCCGATCCGGTTAAAGCTGCTCATACAGCCATATGCACCACCTTTGACACGAATATTCTGCCACAGATATTCATAGCTTAAAATCACCTTCAAGATCTGCAGCGCACCGGTATATTCCTTACCTGCATCTATAAAATTCCCTGCAGTTGCCACATACTGTACTTTGGATGCGGTTCTAAAGCCCTCATTCTTTTTCTCACATGCCAGGCAAACCATGTTCCCGGCCGGACTTCCCTCGTGCAGCCCTTCCTTGAACTTTGCAATCACCTCATCCATTCCGGTCAGGCCTTCCCTTGCAGCCGTATAGCTGATCAGCATACGCTGCGGGCAGAACAAAGCAGCCGCAAGACCCTGAAGCTTACGGATCAGTCCGCTCTTCTCCTCTTCAAAATGATCTGTCAGACGGCAAACCAACTCATAGTATTCGATTCCCGATGTCATATCCTTAAACCGGGATACCGGAGACGTATAGGACATCGCGCGCACAGCCGCAGATACATGTCCGGAGGACTGCAGACGCATCTGCAGGCGGGACCTCGTCTGCATCAGGATCTCCTTCAGACGCTTCTCATCATCCAGTCTGGAACGCATCAAAATCTCCTGCATCATTTCAAAAGCAAACGGCAGCTTGTCATAAAGAGCTTTTGCCTTGATTTCAAAGGTCGTCCGGAAAGCCTTCTCATGTACCTTTTCTACATCCGGATACACCTCCAGCGAAGTACCGATCCCTCCGGTGTGTACATTGATCTCATTGAACAGCTCCCCATATGCATAATGTTCCGTATCAATAATACCAAGTACAGCCTGCAGCAGACCTGTATATGGAAGCAACTCCTCCGGAATCCCTCTCATGTCAAAGAGCAGAGATACATAGCCGATGCCATTCGTCTCTACTTCATGGAACATCATCAGAGTCTCACCTATCTTCCGTTCTTCATTCTGAACCGGTGCAATCTCATGACTGATGTCTTCCCTCTGTAATACCGGAATCTTCTCCATAGACTCCTGGGTATCCTCTGTCTCCTGGTATCTGGTCAGTTCCTTCGTCTGTCTTACCAGCTCTGCAATTCCTTCCTCGGTAAGAGTATTCTTATAAGCAGCCAGCTTTTCTTCCAGCGCTTTTTCTGTCTTGGCCGTCAATCCCTTTTCCGGACGTACTACTACAATAGAGCCATGCGTATTATCCAACAGCCAGGTACGGATCAATTCCTCATAATATCCTGTTCCAACCTTTGCTTTTAATGTTTCAAAGGTTTCCAGCGCATCCACATGAATAAACGGCTTTTCATCGTCATACAGCCAGCTGTCGAAGATCTGCAGACCGTACATCAGTCCCTTCGGGAAATTGCCGAAGTCCGCTTCCCTGTAACGGAATTCATGATAATTGATACCGGCCTCCAATGCCTTCTGATCCATGCCTTCTTCTACAATCTTCTGCAGCGTTCCCTCAATCACTTCAATAAATGCATCCTTCTGCTCCGCATTTGCATTCTTGGCGATAATGGACAAATTCGGCTGCAGAATATCATTCTCGTAAGAGCCCATAATGTCCTTTCCGATGCCGGCATCCAGAAGTGCCTTCTTAAGTGGTGCCCCCGGTGCAGACAGGAGCGCATAATCCAGAATCTGAAATGCCAGGCACAGCTCAGGATCCAGGGCATCTCCGATCACCTTATTATAGGCCAGATAGGTATTATCTTCCTCAGATTCCGCACTCGTAATCGAATAGGTACTTTCTACTTCTGCCATCTGCGTAAATGCTTTCTGGTAAGGGATGGCAGTATCAACTTCTATCTTATCAAAATGAGACAGATATTCCGCATCCATCCAGTTTAAGCGTTCTTCCATATCCATATCTCCATACAGATAGATATAGCTGTTCGATGGATGATAATGGTTTCGGTGGAAATCCAGGAACTGCTCATAGGTAAGATCCGGGATATTTTCCGGATCTCCGCCGGACTCATTGGAATACGTAGTATCCGGGAACAGACTTGACAATACCAGACGATCCAGTACACCTTCCGGAGAAGAAAATGCTCCCTTCATCTCATTGTAAACCACGCC
>DNJM01000093.1:0-148 GCA_003489085.1 Lachnospiraceae bacterium | reverse complement strand
CTTCATCTCATTGTAAACCACGCCATTGTAGATCAGCGGATCTTCCGGTGCATTCAGCTCATAACTCCATCCTTCCTGACGGAAGATCTCTTCATGCTGATAAATGTTCGGATAGAATACTGCATCCAGATAGACATGCATCAGATTC
>DNJM01000044.1:29221-33088 GCA_003489085.1 Lachnospiraceae bacterium | reverse complement strand
AGGAGTATCCTATGCGATCATCATCAGTAATCTTCTGGTTCCGTTGATCGAAAAGGTTACTCTTCCAAAACCAT
Source organism: Lachnospiraceae bacterium (assembly GCA_003489085.1). GTDB lineage: Bacteria > Bacillota > Clostridia > Lachnospirales > Lachnospiraceae > DNJM01. Next base: position 33,014 of record DNJM01000044.1, on the reverse strand, counting down.
TTGGTAAAGGAGGAGAGAAGTAATGAATAAAATTTTGAAAAACACCCTTATTTTAACAGCGATTACATTAGTTTCCGGACTGCTTCTGGGAATCGTCTATGAAATAACCAAGGATCCGATCGCGGCTTCTCAGGAAAAGGCAAAGCAGGAAGCCTATCAGCAGGTTATCGCCGAAGCAGATTCTTTCGAAGCGGTTGAAGTAGATGCAGAAGCGGCTGCGGAAGCAGTAAAGAGTGCTTCCATCGGCGGTGCTTCCGTAAATGCAGTGATTGATGAAGCTGCCGAAGCAAAACAGGGAAGCGAAACGATCGGCTATGTTGTAACTGTTACGGATAAAGAAGGCTATGGCGGGAATATTCAGATCTCCGTTGGTATACTGAATGACGGTACTGTAAATGGCATTTCAATTCTGGATATCAGTGAAACTGCCGGTCTGGGCATGCGTGCAAAAGAACCGGAATTCTACGAACAGTATGCCGGAAGACAGGCTGCATCCTTTGAAGTAACGAAAAATGGTGAGAGCGGTGACAATATGATTGATGCGTTAAGCGGTGCTACCATCACATCAAAAGCAGTGACCGGAGGAGTCAATGCTGCACTGTCATATTATCAAAATGTATTAGGAGGTAGTGTCAATGAATAATTGTACGGAACGACTTTATAATGGTCTTGTAAAAGAGAATCCTACCTTCGTCCTGATGCTGGGAATGTGTCCAACCCTGGCAGTTACCACATCTGCCGTAAATGGTGTCGGTATGGGACTTTCCACTACCGTGGTACTGGTATTATCCAATATGCTGATTTCCATGCTGCGTAAGATCATTCCGGATTCGGTACGTATGCCGGCTTTTATTGTAGTCGTGGCATCTTTCGTAACGATTGTCCAGTTTCTCCTGCAGGGATTTGTACCGAGCCTGTACAGTTCACTCGGTTTGTATATCCCATTGATTGTAGTAAACTGTATTATTCTTGGCCGTGCGGAAAGCTATGCGTCCAAGAATCCGGTTGTACCATCTATTTTTGATGGAATCGGTATGGGACTGGGATTTACAGTAGGTTTGACCTGTATCGGTATCGTGCGTGAGCTGATCGGTTCCGGAAAGATCTTCGGCGTACAGATCATGCCGTCTTCCTATGAACCAATTACAATCTTTATTCTGGCACCGGGTGCATTCCTGGTTCTCTCTGCACTGGTAGCGCTGCAGAATAAGATCAAGGCAAAAACAGCGAAGACAGCTGCCGGATCGGCAGAAACGTCCTCCGCGGCAGAAGAATAGGAGGGGAATGAGAGATGAAAGAATTACTTATTATTGCAATTGGTTCTGCGTTGGTAAATAACGTAGTTCTCAGTCAGTTCCTTGGAATCTGTCCGTTCCTCGGTGTATCAAAAAAGGTGGAGACAGCAGCCGGTATGGGAGGCGCGGTTGTATTCGTTATTACAATTGCCTCTTTTGTAACCGGTCTGATCTATAAATATCTGCTGGCAAACCCGGCTATTCTGGGCGGCAGACTGGTGTATCTGCAGACGATCGTATTCATTCTTGTGATTGCCTGTCTGGTACAGTTTGTAGAAATGTTTTTGAAAAAATCCATGCCGTCCCTGTATAAGGCGCTGGGAGTATACCTTCCGCTGATCACTACGAACTGTGCAGTTCTGGGTGTGGCGCTGACCAATGTACAGAAAGAATATAATATTTTAACAGGAGTTATCAATGGATTTGGCACAGCTGTCGGATTCCTGGTAGCTATTGTGATCATGGCCGGCATCCGTGAGAAAATTGAAACCAATACGGGAATTCCGGAATCCTTTAAGGGAACCCCGATTGTGCTGGTAACGGCAGCGTTGATGTCAATTGCGTTCTTTGGATTTTCAGGATTGATTTAGGAGGAAAGAAACATGAGTTTTACAGGTATTATTTTAGCTGCGTTGATCGTAGGCGGTACCGGACTATTCATCGGTGTCTTCCTCGGCGTGGCAGGAAAGAAATTTGCAGTTGAGGTGGACCCAAGAGAGGAAGCGATCACAGGGGTCCTTCCGGGAAATAACTGCGGTGGCTGCGGTTATGCAGGCTGCTCCGGTCTGGCTTCTGCTATTGTAAAGGGAGAAGCTCCCTGCAGCGGCTGTCCGGTCGGCGGTGCTCCGGTAGCAGAAAAAGTAGCCGAAATCATGGGAGAAGCTGTAGGCGAAACCAAACACATGGTGGCATTTGTAAAATGTGCCGGCACCTGTGAGAAGGCAAAGCAGGAATATGAGTATACAGGGATTGAAGACTGTACCATGGCAAATATGTGCCAGGACGGCGGCCCGAAGGGCTGCAGCTATGGCTGTATGGGATTCGGCTCCTGCGTAAAGGCATGTCCATTTGATGCGATTCATGTAGTAGACGGTGTTGCAGTGGTAGATAAGGATGCATGTAAGGCCTGTGGAAAATGTATTGCTGCCTGCCCGAAACATCTGATCGAGTTGGTGCCATATGATCAGAAACATCTGGTACAATGTAACTCTTCCGATAAAGGAAAAGATGTTATGGCTGTCTGCTCCGTCGGCTGTATCGGTTGCAAGATGTGCCAGAGGGTATGTGAGGCCGATGCTATCACAGTAGAGAATAATATTGCGCATATTGATCCGGAGAAATGTACGAACTGCGGTAAATGTGCGGAAAAATGCCCGAAGAAGATCATTCTGTAAGGCCTATGGATCATAGAAAAAAACGTTCTGGAAAAGAGATGCTGAGGGATGCCCTGCATCTCTTTCTGGATGATCTCAAAAATTTATGGGTGGCACTGCTGGTGATAGCAATTTATCTGGGACTTGTGATGCGGTTTTGCTACAGCTCCTGTCCGATGCTTATGATCACAGGCTTTCCATGTCCAGGATGTGGGCTGACACGGGCAGGAATAGCGCTGTTAAAGCTTCATTTTATCCGTGCATTTTCCATCCATCCGATGATTTATCCTATTGCAGTGTTTATTCTGGTATTTTTGTTCCGGAGATATGTTCTGTTGAAGAGCAATCAGGGAATGGTGCGGTTCGCTGTGATGATACTGGTCGGACTGGTACTTGTTTATGTGTACCGTATGATCAGGTATTTCCCTGATAAGGAGCCGATGATCTATTATAGTGGTTCTGTTCTGGGGAAATGGTTCAGCGCATGGAAAAGCATTGCTTTCTTGGGATAGATTGTTTATAATATGTCATAGAAAGCGTCTGTTGTCTGCAATCAGGCGAGCTGTATTGCAGAGCTTTCATCGGACAGCAGAGAAGGACAAAGGTATAAGGAGGAATATACATGGATCATGAACAGGATCAGATGCCGCAGGAGCATACAGAAACGGCGGAATCGATTGAACCAATAGAAAAGACAGAAGAAGTAAATGAAGCAAAGTCGGAGGAAAGAAAAGCACCGGATTACAGTGTCCCGCAGGGGAATGCATATCAGTATCAATACCAGCAGAATGGTTACCAGAATCCATATTCAAATACAGGCTACCACCCGGATTATTCTCAGAATTATAATGAAGACGGGATGGATACCCGGCCGCTTAGTATGGGGGAATGGGCGCTGACCATTCTGGCACTTTTACTGCCATGCTGTATCGGAGAAATTCTGTATATTGTCTGGGCATTCAGTAAAAAGGGGAATGTCAACCGACGGAATTTTTGTCGGGCAGCATTGATTATTATGGCAGTGGTTCTGATGATTTATCTGGTTGTTATTATTTTATTCGGCAGTGTGATCTACAGTACAGTGGCCTCGGAATTAAGTATACTGTTCTAAAAAAGAGCAAAAGA
>DNJM01000044.1:27568-28961 GCA_003489085.1 Lachnospiraceae bacterium | reverse complement strand
ATTTTTTGACAAAAAAATCTGCTTTTGATACAATAAAAAACGTAAACGACACATGTATTACCTAAGGGTAAGTAAATCTGATTACGGTACGTAAATGCCGTGCAGGTGCACTTCCCATGGGTAATACATGTTTTTTTTGCGCTATCATATATAAAGGAGTGTGGTTTAAATGCCGAAAAATCAATTTCAAAGGAAGGTTTTTGCCTTTCTCACGGTACTGGTTACGGTACACGCATATGTTTTTTACAGTCTGTATGTTGTAAACGGCAATGTGTTAATGGCAGTAACAGGAGAAACGAGCGTCATAGCAGCAATTCATAGCCAGGGAGGTGTCTATATGCTGGGCAGATTTCTGCCGATCTGGGCTGTTATTCTTGTGGAATTCTGTCTTGCATTTTTACTTGAGATCGTGATGGGAAGTCCCTGTTCTTTTAAGCTTGCAGTGAAGGTCTTTGATCCGGCGAAGACGCATCCGGTTCAGTTTGAATCTGCAATTATCTGTGCTACGGTCGGACTGATGTGTCCTGCCATGAGTTTTATTGCAGCGTGGCTGTATTATCCCTACTATGCGGGATTTCATCTGGTTACACAGTTGTTCTTCATTCAGCCGCTGATTCGTAAAGTATTCGGTCTGCTTTTTCCGCAGAATGATTGAGAATACATAATTCTTGACCACTATTCCTTCCAGGAATAGTGAAGTGTCTCATCATCTGTGATAAAGATGGCTCTTGTTCCATCATCCATAGAATGGATCAGATCCATGCCATCCGTAAGGCCTAAAGCAAAGCAGGTGGTGCTAAGTGCGTCCCCATCGACCGAAGTATCGGAAATAATGGTAACACTGAGCAGATTATTTTCATAGGGATAGCCGGTGGCGGGATCCAGAATATGATGATATAGAGTACCATTCTTTTCAAAACAGCGTTCATAAACACCGGAAGAGACAACCGACTGATCGTTGACCTCTACGGTAGCAATAGAAGCACCCTGTTCATCAAAGGGCTTCTGGATACCAATCCGGAAGTCCTTTCCATCTGTACGGCTTCCGATGGTCAGGATATTTCCACCCAGATTCAGAATTGCATGCTCCACCCCTTCGGACTGCAGATATTTTTTCAGCTGGTCTGCAATATAGCCTTTGGCAATGCCGCCAAGATCGAGTTGTGCTGCCGGATCTGTAAGTGTTACTTCCGCTCCATCAATCTGGATACAGTGCCAGTCGACATGTGAGACAGCCTCCTGAATGGCTTCTTCAGAGGGAAGTGTACCGTCCGGGTTATTTTCAAATTGCCAGAGGGAACTAACCGGGGCGATGGTGATATCAAAACGGCCGTCAGACAGTTCACTATAATGGATGGCTTTTTCCAGCAGGAATACCGTCTCTTCTGATACA
>DNJM01000044.1:25875-27284 GCA_003489085.1 Lachnospiraceae bacterium | reverse complement strand
ACCGATGCTCCGCCGGCCCGGTTGATTCGATCAATATCACTGCCTTCAACGGTTTTGCTGAATAGTTTTTCGTACTTCCGGCAAAGCTCCAGACATTGATCAATCAGTTCCTGATCATCCCTTCCCTGAATTTCAATTCGGATTACCGTATCAAAAAAAGCAGCGGACCCATCTATCTCTTTTGTACGGCAGCCGGTAGTCAGCAGACAGATGGCTGCTGTTGCCAGAAGAATTTTGATATATTTTAGATCTCTCATATGGTTTCTCCTTTTACAGCTTTTTACCTTCTGTATTATACCCTTGTTTCAGAAAGCTTGCAATGGCATCCGCAAATTACGGAGCAGTGGGACAATATATCTGATCGAACATGTGGTTGCAGTCAGAAACAGATTGTGATAGAATAGGACGAAGAGAGGAACACAATTATGAAACGAAATGACTGGATTCTGCTTGCTTTGATCTGCGTGTTCGCAGGACTGCTGCTGTTGTGGCAGGTCTTAAGACCCGCAGGAGAACATGCAGAGGTGACGATAAAAGTAGACGGAGAAGTATATGGAACCTATTCCCTTCAGGAAGAACAGAAGATTCCGATTGGTTCTTCGAATGTTCTTTTGATTTCAGATGGTAAGGCCCGTATGCTCTCTGCAGACTGCCCGGATCAGATTTGTGTCCACCAGAAAGCAATTGCAAAGCGGGGCGAAAGTATTATCTGCCTGCCGAATCAAATCATAGTAGAAGTAACGGAAGGGGCAGAAGCTGAGCTGGATGCAGTGGCACAGTAACGACAGAAAAACGGAAGGGGAATCGCAGAGATGAGACAGAGCGTGCGGAAGAAGACGGCATATTTTGGAGTTTTTACGGCACTGGCATTGATCTTCAGTTATGTAGAAACCCTGATTCCCTTTGAGATCGGGATTCCGGGGGTTAAGCTGGGGCTGGCCAATCTGATTCTCGTTATTGCATTATATAAGATGAAACCGGCATCGGTATACTGTCTGTCCGTGGTCCGGGTTGTACTGTCCGGATTTCTTTTTGGAAGTCTGTTCAGCATTGTATACAGTCTGGCCGGCGGCCTGCTCAGTGTATCCGTGATGCTGCTGCTGAAAAAGAGGGGATCCTTCAGCATACTGGGAGTCAGTCTGGCTGGCGGTGTATCCCATAATATCGGCCAGCTTTTTGTGGCCATGCTGGTAGTAGAGACATATCAGGTAAGCTATTATCTTCCGGTTTTGTTGATTTGCGGTGTACTGACAGGGCTGCTGATCGGAATTCTGTCGAGAGAGATGCTGAAGCGGCTGACCCGACTGGAAATGGAGTAGGAGGAAACATATGATTTCATATATCAGAGGAGAACTTGCGGAAGTTGCAGAAGACAGCGTGATTGTAGAAGTGGGAGGTGTAGGCTACAG
>DNJM01000044.1:23478-25607 GCA_003489085.1 Lachnospiraceae bacterium | reverse complement strand
AGTGGGAGGTGTAGGCTACAGAATTTATATGTCAGGACAGGCCATGACAATGCTCCCGGCTATGGGAGAGCAGGTTAAGATCCATACCTACCTGAATGTAAAAGAGGATGCCATGCAGTTATATGGGTTTTTGACCAGGGATGATCTGCATATTTTCCGGCTGCTGATCGGTGTCAGCGGAATTGGTCCGAAGGGTGGGCTGTCCATTTTGTCCAGCCTGTCCCCGGATGATCTGCGGTTTGCTGTTCTTTCCGGCGATGCCAAGGCCATTTCAAAGGCACCGGGGATTGGAAAAAAGACAGCAGAAAAGCTGATCATCGAGTTAAAAGATAAGCTTCGGATTGAAGATACACTGGAACGTCTGTCTGATACACCGGATGCGGCTGATATTCACCCGGGAATTTCCAGTGCCAATCAGAGTGAGGCTGTACAGGCTCTGGTCGCACTTGGCTATGGAAGCACAGAAGCATTAAAGGCCGTAAAGAAGGCGAATCCGGATCCGGAGGACAGCGTAGAAACGATTCTAAAAGCAGCTCTGAAGCAAATGATCAGTCTGTAGCAGGAGGAAAATCAGATGGCAAAACGTATTATTACCACAGAAAATCTGGAAGAGGATATCAAGATCGAGAGTCACCTCCGGCCGCAGCTGCTGAAAGACTACATCGGACAGGAAAAAGCAAAAGAAACATTAAAAATCTACATAGAAGCGGCCAAAGCACGGAAAGAGGCACTGGATCATGTACTGTTTTATGGTCCGCCTGGTCTGGGAAAAACTACATTGGCAGGGATCATTGCAAATGAGATGGGAGTGAACCTGAAGGTGACCTCCGGACCGGCTATTGAAAAGCCGGGTGAAATGGCGGCTATTCTGAACAATCTGCAGGAAGGAGATGTTCTGTTCGTGGATGAGATCCACCGTCTCAACCGACAGGTGGAAGAGGTACTTTATCCGGCAATGGAGGACTTTGCCATTGATATTGTGATCGGAAAGGGTGCTGCTGCCAGGTCGATCCGGCTGGATCTGCCGAAGTTTACCCTGGTAGGTGCCACTACCCGTGCCGGGATGCTGACAGCGCCGCTGCGTGACCGGTTCGGAGTGGTTCATCGTCTGGAGTTCTATACGGAACAGGAGTTAAAGACCATTGTACTGCGTTCCGCAAAGGTGCTCGGAGTGGAAATAGAAGAGCAGGGTGCGCTGGAACTTGCAAGACGTTCACGCGGAACACCGCGGCTTGCTAACCGACTGCTGAAACGGGTACGCGATTTTGCGCAGGTGAAATATGACGGGGTGATCACGGAAGAGGTTGCGGTATATGCACTGAATCTGCTGGAAGTAGACAAGTATGGGCTGGATCACATTGACCGGAATATTCTGCTGACTATGATCGAAAAGTTCCAGGGAGGCCCGGTCGGACTGGATACGCTGGCTGCTGCCATTGGAGAGGATGCGGGTACGGTGGAAGATGTCTATGAGCCGTATTTGTTAAAAAACGGATTTCTTCAAAGAACTCCCAGGGGGCGGATTGCCACTGCATTTGCTTATCATCATCTTGGAATTTCCTGTGAAAATCCGGAAAAATAGTTGGTTTTTAAAAAGATATCGTATATAATAAGGAGAAGACAAAGGAGAAGGGCAAGGAGGTCTTTTTATGGCATCGGCAAAGAACTATACGGAAGTATTGATTGATGGAAAGGTATTCACAGTAAGTGGATTCGAAAGTGAGGAATATTTACAGAAGATCGCGTCCTACCTGAATCATAAGATTATGGAGTGCACGGCAAATGACAGCTACCGAAAGCAGAGTGCGGATACCAGAAGTATTCTGCTTGCACTGAATATTTCAGATGATTATTTTAAAGCCAAAATGAAAGTGGATTCGTTCGAGTCCGATATGGATAATCGGGACAAGGAAATGTACGATCTGAAGCACGATCTGATCTCTACACAGATCAAGTATGAGAATACACAGAAAGCACTGGATAAAGCGCGGGAAGAGAATCAGGCGCTGCAGCTGCAGATTGTGAAACTGGAAGCAGAAATGAAAACGAAGAAAAAATAGGCTGTCTTTGGACAGCCTATTTCGATGATGGAACATTCCGGAAATGGAAAAAGAAAGGGTATTATGAAA
>DNJM01000044.1:18079-23215 GCA_003489085.1 Lachnospiraceae bacterium | reverse complement strand
AAAGAAAGGGTATTATGAAACCAGAAATTGAAATACTGGCTCCGGCCGGATCCTATGAGAGTATGCTGGCGGCCGTACAGGCCGGTGCAGACGCCGTATATATCGGCGGTACACGCTTTGGAGCACGTGCATTTGCAGACAATCCGAAAGAGGATATGCTGCTGCAGGCGATTGATTATGTGCATCTGCATGGAAGAAAGTTATATCTGACAGTCAATACACTGCTAAAGGAAGAAGAACTGACAGACCAGCTGTATGAATATCTTCTTCCTTATTATAGGCAGGGACTGGATGCCGTGATCGTTCAGGATATGGGAGTACTGCATTTTATACGGACACATTTTCCAGGGCTGGATATTCATGCCAGTACGCAGATGACGGTCACCGGAGTATCCGGTGCGCGCTTTTTAAAGGAACAGGGTGTATCAAGAGTCGTAACAGCCCGGGAGCTGTCCCTGCCGGAGATTTCGGCAATTGCAGGGGAAACAGGCTTAGAGATAGAGAGCTTTGTCCATGGAGCGCTTTGTTACTGTTATTCCGGACAGTGCCTGTTAAGCAGTATGATCGGCGGACGAAGCGGCAACCGAGGACAGTGTGCCCAGCCCTGCAGGATGCCGTACCGGACGGAAGGAATGAAGCGTCCGGAGTATCTGCTCAGCCTGAAGGATATCTGTACATTGGAGATTCTCCCGGAACTGATTGAGTCCGGGATCTATTCCTTTAAAATTGAAGGACGAATGAAAAAGCCGGAGTATGTCGCTGCCGTGACCTCCATGTATCGTAAATATACGGATCTTTATTTGACACAGGGGAAGGAAGCATACTGTGTGGCAAAGGAAGACCGGGACATGCTGCTGGATATTTATAACCGGGGCGGCTTTCATACCGGATATTATCATACAAGAAACGGTAGGGATATGGTTTCTTTAAAACGCCCGAACCATGCAGGAATTCCTGCAGTCAAAATCGGTGGCATGCAGGGGAAAAGCAGTATCGGAACGGCGCTTACCGATCTGCACGCAGGTGATGTGCTGGAATGGAACGAGCGCGGGGATAATTATACACTGGGCAGTCCGGTTTTCAAAGGTGAAAAGGTGCTGCTTCGTCTTCCTTCCGGACAGTGCCTGAAGAAGGGGATGATAGTAAACCGGGTGCGTAATCAGGAGCTGCTTGATCGAATAGAAAGGGAGTTCCTGCTTCCGAAAATGCAAGAAAAAATTAATGGTATATTAATACTTTCCCCTGGTGTTTCTGCTAAACTGGTGGTAGAGTATCAGGGAATTTCAGTGGAAGTATATGGCGATATTCCGGAGCCGGCCCAGAATCAGCCAATCACGGAAGAAAGACTTTCAAAGCAGCTTCGGAAGACCGGGAATACACCTTTTTGTTTTGAACGGCTTTCCATACAGCTAAGCGGAGAGCTGTTCTATCCGGTGCAGTCCCTGAATGAACTGCGGAGGAAGGCTCTGGGCGAGCTGGAGAAAAAGCTGGTTTCCCGGTGGCATCGGGAGCAGCCGGAGCTATCCGACAGGCAGGGAGACTATTCGGAAGAAAGTGTGCAAAATAGATCTGCTGCAGGCCGGACAGAGCCGGTTTATACGGCATTTTATGCCCTGGCGGAAACGCTGCCGCAATTTGAGGTGCTCTGCGGCCGGGCATCTGTGAAACGGATCTATCTGGATTGTAATGCCGTGCGCAGCATCTGGAACAGCAGTACTGTAAAGGAGCTGACAGTGGAGGCAAAGCGGTGCAAAAAGGAAATATTCCTGGCAATGCCGCATATTTTCAGAGCTTCTTCTGAGGCCCGGTATGAAGCCGGCTATCAGAAAATTTTTGAGGATACCTTCGATGGGATTCTGGTCCGGAATCTGGAAAGTATTGATTTTTTGCAGAAACATGATTATACTGGAACAATCATCCTGGATCACAATTTGTACCAGTTTAATTGTGAGGCGCAAAAGTTCTGGAAGGAGAATGGACTGCCACACGGGACAGCGCCATTGGAATTGAACTGCCGTGAACTGAAACAGGTTGATATGTCGCGTATGGAACTGATTATATATGGCTACCTTCCGGTAATGACATCCGCACAGTGCATCCGTAAAACGACGGAGAAGTGCCTGCATGTACCTGGGCAGATGACGCTGACGGACAGGTTCCGGAAGTCGTTTCTGGTAAAACAGCAGTGTGATTATTGCTATAATGTGATGTATAATACGGATCCACTGATGCTGGCAGGGGAGTATCCTGAAGTAAAAAGGCTTGGACCGGAAGCACTTCGGCTTCAGTTTAGCGCAGAATCGGTACAGGAAATGCAGCGTATTCTGGAGTTATACGAAGCGGTATTCCTGAAGGAAATTCCATTTACGGAAAGCCATCCGGAATCTGACTGGTCCTACACCAAAGGACATTTTAAACGAGGAATAAAGTAGGTGACGTTTTGGTAAATATAGTTGTTGAATTGTCAAAATACCTGATGATACTGCTGATCATTTCTTATACATATCAGTGTTTCACCGTATTTGGCTATCATAATCCGGAGAAAAAGAAGAGAATCCTGCGGCGGCAGAACTGGCTGATGTTTGAGATGCATTTTGTTGCCAATATGGTACTGTTTTTAAAGACGAATGAACTGAAAAGGATCTGTCTGTATCTGGCAGAGGCAGTGGTTCTGCTTGCGGCAATTCTGCTGTATACAAGGATTTATCCGATGGTATCGCGTTTGATCGTCAATAATATGTGTATGCTGCTGAGCATCGGCTTTATTATGATCTCCCGCCTGAATTTTCAGAAAGCGGTGAAGCAGGTCATCATTGCTGCCGGAGGAATTGCAATCAGTCTGGCAGTTCCGGTGATTATCCGGAAGATGCGCAATCTGGCATCAAAACAGATGATGATTCTGTATGCGGCGGTCGGTATTGCAGCACTTTTGTCCGTATTGGTGCTTGGCGTAACCTCGGATGGAGCAAAGCTTGGATTTTCGATCGGTGGGATCGGGATACAGCCGTCTGAATTTGTGAAAATTGTGTTCGTATTTTTTGTAGCGGCCAGTCTGAATCGTTCCACCAGATTTCGGAATGTGGTAATTACTACTGCACTGGCGGCTTTCCATGTGTTAATTCTGGTTGTGTCCAGGGATCTTGGAGCTGCCCTGATCATTTTTGTAACGTATCTGGTGATGCTCTATGTTGCGACCAGACAGCCGCTTTATATGCTGGCAGGACTGGGCGCCGGATGCGCTGCATCGGTGGCAGCGTATTATCTGTTTGCACATGTCCGTACCAGGGTGCTTGCCTGGAAGGATCCCTTTGCAATCTATTCGGATGGAGGCTATCAGGTAGCACAGTCTCTGTTCGCCATTGGAACCGGAAGCTGGTTCGGTATGGGACTGTTTCAGGGGCTGGCGGATAAGATTCCGGTTCCCGATGAGGATTTTATCTTTTCGGCCATTTCAGAGGAAATGGGACTGATTTTCGGCTTGTGCCTGATATTGATCTGTCTGAGCTGTTATGTGATGTTTCTGAATATTGCTCTGCAGCTTATGGATATGTTTTATAAACTGGTTGCCCTGGGGCTTGGTACCTGCTATATTTTCCAGACATTCCTCACGATTGGCGGCGTTACCAAGTTTATTCCGTCTACGGGTGTGACCCTTCCTCTGGTCAGCTATGGAGGAAGCTCGGTGCTCAGTACATTGATTATGTTTGCCATCATTCAGGGCCTGTATATTTTAAGGGAAGATGAGGAGGAAGACATTGAAAGACGAAAAGAACAGCAAAAATTATCCCGGGAAAAAGCAGGCGTCAACGCCTCCCGCAAAAAAGAAAGCAGCCGGCCGGACGGCAAAAAAGAAGCCGGACGTGTCCCGGAGCAAAAAGCAGGAGCCAAAAGAGCTCCACAGTCCTCTGGAAGGCCAGCGCGAAAAGCCTATGGAACGCCGGGACGTAGTATTGACGAAGAAATCGGAGCGACCGTCCAGGAGGCTCTCAGAGAACGGAAGTCCGGATCGGAAAGCAACAAAAAAGACCGCTAAAAAGGCTGCCCGGCAGAAAAAGCTGCTTAATAAGGAGTTTACCCGGATTACATATGTATTTGTCACCCTGTTTCTGGTTATGATGGGATATATCGTCTATTTTAACGCCTTCAAAGGAAAGGATATTATTAACAGTCCTTATAATAAACGGCAGGATGCCTTTGCAGACCGTATTATCCGTGGTAAAATACTGGATAAGGATCAGAATGTTCTGGCAGAGACTACCGTTTCAGAAGATGGGGCTGAGACCAGAAGCTATCCTTATGGGAATCTTTATGCCCATGTGGTCGGCTATGCCACAAATGGCAAAGCAGGATTGGAATCAGAAGAGAATTTTAACCTGCTGACTTCAAATGCGTTTATTCTGGAGCGCGTGATGAATGAGTTTAAGGATGAAAAGAATATTGGGGATAATATGGTGACGACGCTGGATACTTCTTTGCAGCAGGCTGCATATAATGCCCTTGGCAGCAGCAAGGGAGCCGTTCTTGTCATGGAGGCGAGTACGGGGAAAATTCTGGCAATGGTTTCAAAACCGGACTTTGATCCGAATACACTCGCAGAAAATTGGGAAGTATTAAATACAGATACGGAGAACAGCCCGCTTCTGAATCGTGCCATGCAGGGACAATATGCACCGGGCTCCACCTTTAAAATCATTACGGCACTGGAATATATGAGAGAGCATCCGGATTATCAGAGTTATTCCTATGACTGTGCAGGATCCATTCAATACCAGGGAACGGAAATTCACTGTTTCAACGGAATGGTACATGGAATGCAGAATCTGGCGGAATCCTTTGCAAATTCCTGCAACGCTTCTTTCTGTAATATTGGTCTGACGCTGGACCGGAGTGCCTACAGAAAGACAGCAGAAGAATTATTGTTTAACAAATCTCTGCCGCGAATTCTGCCGTACAGTAAAGGACAGTTTGCAGTAGATAATAAGACAACGGATGAGGAATTGATGATGACAGCCATGGGACAGGGGAAAACTCTGGTCAGTCCATATCATATGGCCTTAATTACAGCAGCGGTAGCAAATGGCGGCACGGTAATGAAGCCATATCTGGTCAGTGAGATCCAGAATCACAATGGAGCCA
>DNJM01000044.1:11953-17791 GCA_003489085.1 Lachnospiraceae bacterium | reverse complement strand
GATCCAGAATCACAATGGAGCCAGCGTGAAAAAATTCATGCCGGAAAAGTATAAGACAATTATGACGTCCGAAGAGGCTGCCAGATTAAAGGAACTGATGACAGATGTAGTGGAATATGGAACAGGAACCGCATTAAGCGGAGAAAGCTATACGGTTGCCGGCAAAACCGGGACTGCAGAATACAGCAGTGATAAGTCCAGGAGCCACTCCTGGTTCGTAGGTTTTTCCAATGTGGAGAACCCGGAGCTGGTTGTGAGTGTTGTTGTAGAAGGTGCGGATGACAGCGGCGCAAGAGCCGTTCCGATTGCAAAACAAATACTGAATACGTATTATTATCAATAGAAGAGCAAATACCAGAATGGGGGCGCAGGAATGGAGTTTTATAAAGACCTGTACTGGGGTGCATCACTGAAAAAAAAGAAAGAGAAGGTATTGTACCGTCTGGAAGAGGGCACAGTGCAGCTGCATCTATATCTGCTGGTACTGCCCGTGCAGGAAAGGAATCAGTTGGAATTTTTTGATTCGCTTCTGCTGAAGCAGACTTGGTTTGCGGATGCGGCTGCATTGAAAGTAGCAGGCATTGCCAATGGGTATGAAGAGGCTGTGGAGTTGGTGCAGCAAATGACGGAGGATACTCTCCGGGAGACCGGAACAGCCAATATCCGCCGGTATCTGGAACAAAGCTGGAAATGATGAGGAAACGGAAAATATGTTACATATCATAGGTCTGATTTTAAAATGTATAGGGATTCTCCTGCTGGTACTGCTGGGGCTTCTGGTACTGGCAGTCTGTGCCGTTCTGTTTTGCGGACTGCGCTACCGTCTGCAGGCTTCCTGTGAAGGCACATTGGAAAGTCTTCAGGCAAAGCTTACACTTAGCTGGCTGTTTCGGCTGGTGCGAGCAGATGTGAAGGTACAGGGAACTTCAGTACGATACGTACTGAAGGTGGCCTGGAAAACGTTTCTGAGCTCAGAGCAGGAAGTACATTCGAATCCGGGAACAGACTTGAATCCAGGGACAGGCTCCGAGCCGGAGACACACTTGAAGCCGGAAGCGGAAGCACCTTCAGAAGCAAAAGTTCATTCAGAAGCGGAAGTACGCTCAATACCAGCTGTGCGGACAGAATCCGGTCAAAAGGAAAAGCCGCAGGAGATATCTGAAATGAAAGTGATTCCGGAAGCAAAGAGGCGGCCGGAAAAAGAAAGCCGACAGAGAAAACCTGAAAAAGCCGGATTTTTGAAACGAATTTTTGAAAAACTGAAGGCCATTTACCAGAAGATCAAATATACATTTGAGCAGATTTGTGATAAAATGAAGATGTTATTGGAGAAGAAAGAGGCGGCAGCCGCTTTTATTGAGGATCCGGTACATCGTCTGGCATTTGCAAAAGGTACCGCAGAGCTGAAACGCTTTTTGAAACATTTCCGACCGGATAAGTGCAAAGCAGAGCTGGTATTTGGCTGTTCGGATCCCTATCTGACAGGGAAAGTGCTGGCCGGCCTTGGGATAATGTATCCGTTTCTGGGGGAAGATGTATATATCACACCGGATTTTGAACAGAAGATTCTGAAGGGGCATATTTTTCTGAAAGGGCATTTCCGCATCAGTCACATTCTATCGGCCGTACTCAGAATGCTGCTTCATAAACCGACGCGGATCACAATCAGCCACATCAGAAAGCTGTTGCGATAAGCAGATCAGACAATAGAATGAGATCGGATAGTATGTCATAAAGAATGCAGGAGGAAGTACAGATATGGCAGAGAATAATTTTAAAAACACAGTAGGATCATTGATTCAGGGAATTGACAGTGTCATTTCATCCAAAACGGTAGTCGGCGATGCAATCCATATTGATGATACAATCATTGTACCGCTGGTAGATGTGTCCTTTGCAATCGGTGCAGGAGCATTCCAGGGAGATAAGAAGGACAAAGGAGCCGGAGGTGTCGGCGGAAAAATGACGCCAAGTGCGGTGCTTGTCATCCGGGATGGTTCTACCAGACTGGTTAACATCAAAAATCAGGATACTATGACGAAGATTCTGGATCTGGTACCGGACCTGGTAGACAGATTTACATCGAAAAAGGATAACGTAACAGAAGAGGAAGTATCGAAAATGCTGGATCATGCTGAAAAATAGCAGCATAGGAAATGAAAATTCATAAGGCAGATTCTATTTATCAGGTTTCGGGCATACACTTTGGATAAGACAGTCTGACAGAAGTGATGATATGAAACGGGTGATAGGATTTGCCTTATTTTGCATTGCGCTGGGAATGGCGGTAATGATGTTTATTGACAGTATATTTATCGGTATCCTGTTGGTATTGCTGTGCCTTTTGGTCGGATACCAGATGTTTTTCTGCTAAAAAGAGCATAAAAAAACCGAGGCGATGGTTCGTCCCGGTCATTTTTACCATGTAATTAAGCTCTTTCGACTTTACCAGATCTTAAACAAGAAGTACAAACGTACATTTTCTTTGTAGCGCCACCTTCTGTTTTAACTCTGACGGATTTTACATTGGATTTCCACATTTTTGGTGTTTTTCTATTAGAGTGGCTTACATTGTTTCCAAAATGAGCACCCTTTTCACAAATAGCACATTTAGCCATGACTGCACCTCCTAACGATCTTACTAGTCTATCAGACTCACAACATAGATTATTTTAGCAGATATTTCTTAGATTTGCAAGAGGATATTTGATAAATATTTCAAAATACCGTTTTTTTCAAAGATATTGTAAATCTGTTAAAAAAAGGGTATAATACATATGTTAAGTATGCGCAAAAAATTCACATGCGGAATTGGAGGTTATAGATTATGAGAGGTAGCATAAGTACGGATCTTGGAATTGTCACAATTGATTCCGAAGTAATTGCAAGATATGCAGGCTCTGTTGCGGTAGAATGTTTCGGCATCGTCGGCATGGCCGCAGTCAATGTCAAGGATGGACTGGTCAGATTATTAAAGAAAGACAGTCTGACACATGGAATCCACGTTGAGATTTCCGATGAGAACAGGATTACGTTGGATTTTCATGTCATTGTATCATATGGCGTCAGCATCTCTGCAGTGACAGATAACTTAATCAGCAATGTCAAGTACAAGGTGAATGAATTTACAGGCATGCCGGTAGATAAGATCAATATCTACATTGAAGGTGTACGTGTCATTGACTAAGCGTAATCTAAGGAGGAAAGTAACGTGGCAATAAAAACGATCAATGTGGAGATGCTTACGAAGATGTTTCTCGCCGGAGCATCCAATATTGAGGCAAAAAAGGAATTTATTAACGAACTGAATGTATTCCCGGTACCGGATGGAGATACCGGAACTAATATGACACTGACTATCATGTCTGCTGCCAAGGAAGTAACGGCACTTGAGCATCCGGATATGAAGACATTGGCAAAGGCCATTTCTTCCGGTTCTCTAAGAGGCGCGCGCGGTAACTCCGGTGTTATCCTTTCGCAGCTGCTCCGTGGATTTACAAAGGGAATCCGGGATTATGAAGAGGTAGATGTGCCGACGTTGGCTGCCGCTTTGATCAAAGCGAAGGATACGGCATACAAGGCTGTTATGAAGCCGAAGGAAGGTACCATTTTGACAGTGGCAAAGGGCATTGCAGAAAAAGGCTTCGAACTTGCGGAAGAAACCGAGAATCTGGAAGAATTCCTTCCGCAGATCATTGCGTATGCAGAAGAAGTACTGCTGAAGACACCGGAGATGCTGCCTGTATTAAAGGAAGCAGGTGTAGTAGATTCCGGCGGCCAGGGTCTTCTGGAAGTGATCCGCGGTGCGTATGATGCATTCCTTGGAAAAGAGATTGACTACAGTACGATTCAGCCGCAGGCGGCTTCTTCTGTCGCGAAGATTTCTGCGGATACAGCAGCTGAGATCAAGTTCGGTTATTGCACAGAATTCATCATTCTGACAGAAAAGGAATTTACCGAGTCCGATGAAATGGAATTTAAGGGTTATCTGGAGTCTATTGGTGATTCCATTGTATGTGTGGCGGATGACGAGGTTGTCAAAGTGCATGTGCATACCAACGATCCCGGACTTGCTATTCAGAAGGCATTAACCTATGGACAACTGTCCCGTATGAAGATTGACAATATGCGTGAGGAGCATCAGGAGAAGCTGATCCGGGATGCGGAGAAAATAGCAGCACAGCAGAAGGCTGAAAAAGAGGCGAAGAAGAAAAAAGAGCCCCGCAAACCGATCGGATTTGTTGCCGTATCCATAGGAGCCGGCTTAAATGATATTTTCAAGGAGTTGGGTGTTGACTACATTATCGAAGGCGGACAGACTATGAACCCGAGTACGGAGGATATGCTGCAGGCAATCGATGCTGTCAATGCGGACTGTGTGTTCATTCTTCCGAATAATAAGAATATTATTCTGGCTGCTAACCAGGCAAAGGCACTGGTTGAGGAGAAAGAGATCGTTGTGATTCCGACAAAGACCGTACCGCAGGGCATTACAGCAGTCATTAATTTTATGCCGGAAGCTTCTGCAAAGGAAAATGAAGAGGCAATGCTGGAAGAAATCGGGCACGTGAAGACAGGCCAGGTAACTTATGCGGTTCGTGATACACATATCGATGACAAGGAAATCCACGAGGGAGATATCATGGGAATCGGTGATGACGGAATTCTTTCCGTCGGCAGCTCTGTGGAAGCGACGACGAAGGAAATGCTCTCCGTATTGGTAGATAAAGACTCCGAGCTGATCAGCCTGTATTATGGCGAGGATGTGAAAGAAGAAGATGCGGACCGTTTTACTGCAGAGATCGAGGAATTGTATCCGGAACTGGATATTGATACGCATTTTGGCGGACAACCGATCTATTATTATGTGCTTGCAGTAGAGTAGACGGCAGAAACCGGACAAACAGATAAATAGCCAAGGGATGAGGGCAGGACCTTCGTCCCTTATTTTTGCAAAAGGAACAATACTATGAATGAACAGTCTCTTATCAGTGAATTAAAGGGAATCGGCCCTAAGACGGAGCAGCTATTTATAAAAGCAGGTGTACGGAACATTCATGACCTCTTACAGTATTATCCAAGAGGGTATGATATCTATGAAAAGCCAGTATCCATACAGGAAGTACAGGAAGGAAAGATGGCAGCGGTAAGCGGTATCATATACGGCGCTGCGAAAACAGGAGGCAGCCAGCGGCTTCAGGTAACGACGATCACATTAAAGGATCTGACCGGGACGATCAAGGCGGTCTGGTTTCGGATGCCGTATCTGCGCAATACACTGAAAAGCGGCATGAAGGTGACACTGCGTGGAAAAGCGGTCAGTCGGAAAGGGAGCTTAATCCTGGAACAGCCCGAGATCTTTCTGCCGGCAGAGAGCTATGAAGAAAAGCAGAACACGATGCAGCCAGTATATCCGTTGACGGCCGGTCTGTCGAATCATACCGTAATGAAGGCGGTTCGGCAGGCATTGTCTTATCTGGATCTGACACAGGATTTCCTGCCGGAGCAGGTGCGGCTGGAGTATCATCTCGCCGAATACAATTATGCCGTGCAGGGAATCCATTTTCCACTTGATAAAGAAAGCTTTTATTTTGCAAGGGAGCGCCTGGTATTCGAGGAATTCCTGGTATTTATACTGGCTCTTCGCCAGCTGAAGCAGAAAGAAGAGCGGGCAGAAAATGGTTTCCGGATACAGCCTAAGGAACAGATCGGGCAGTTTATCGACTCTCTCCCCTATACGCTTACCAATGCGCAGAAAAAGGTATGGCAGGAGATTCAAATGGATCTGACAGGTCCTTATATGATGTCACGGCTGGTGCAGGGAGACGTGGGCTCCGG
>DNJM01000044.1:11430-11652 GCA_003489085.1 Lachnospiraceae bacterium | reverse complement strand
CGTGGGCTCCGGTAAGACGATTCTGGCACTTCTGGCGCTGATGCTGGTCGGATTAAATGGATTCCAGGGAACGCTGATGGCGCCGACGGAGGTATTGGCGCGGCAGCATTTCCAATCAGTGACAGAGCTGCTTGCCGCACATAATATTCCGCTGAAGGCAGAGCTTCTGACAGGCTCTATGACGGCAAAGGAAAAGAGAGAGGCGAATGCGAGAATTGCTTC
>DNJM01000044.1:10683-11168 GCA_003489085.1 Lachnospiraceae bacterium | reverse complement strand
GGTGAGGCACAGCTGATTATCGGTACCCATGCATTGATCCAGGAGAAGGTAGTCTATGCAAATCTGGCGCTGGCAGTAACGGATGAGCAGCATCGTTTCGGTGTCAGGCAGCGGGAAATGCTGGCGGGAAAAGGGAAAATGCCGCACATTCTGGTCATGAGTGCGACACCGATTCCCCGGACGCTGGCTATTATTCTTTATGGAGATCTGGATATTTCCGTCGTCGATGAACTCCCGGCAAACCGGCTGCCGATCAAGAATTGTGTTGTGGACACTGGTTACCGTCAGACGGCATACCACTTTTTGAAGAAACAGGTGACAGAGGGACGGCAGTGCTATGTGATCTGTCCGATGGTCGAAGAAAGTGAGCATCTGGAGGTGGAAAATGTACTGGACTATTCCCGGACGCTGCAGGAAGAATTAGGTGATGAGATCTGCGTGGGATGTCTTCATGGAAAAATGAAGCCGAGGGAAAAGGATGCGGT
>DNJM01000044.1:10227-10399 GCA_003489085.1 Lachnospiraceae bacterium | reverse complement strand
GAAGCCGAGGGAAAAGGATGCGGTTATGGAAGCATTTTCAAAAAATGAAATTCAGGTTCTGGTTTCTACCACGGTAATCGAGGTTGGTATCAATGTACCGAATGCCACGGTAATGATGGTTGAGAATGCGGAACGCTTCGGTCTGGCACAGCTGCACCAGCTGCGCGGCCGC
>DNJM01000044.1:9406-9956 GCA_003489085.1 Lachnospiraceae bacterium | reverse complement strand
CCAGCTGCGCGGCCGCGTGGGGCGGGGAAAATATCAGTCCTACTGCATTTTTATGAGCGGATCAAAAACAAAGGAAACAAAAGAACGGCTGGAGATCTTAAACTGCTCCAATGACGGCTTCTATATTGCCAATGAGGATCTGAAGCTTCGTGGCCCCGGAGATCTGTTTGGTATCCGCCAGAGCGGTATATTGGATTTTCGGCTGGCAGATGTATTTCAGGATGCCAAAGTACTCCAGAGAGCCAATGAAGCGGCCGGAAAGATTCTTTCCCGGGATCCTTCCCTGTCCCTTCCGGAGCATAAAAAACTAAAAGAACAAATATCGCTTCATATTTCGAATGGTATGTTGGGCACAACATTATAAATCCTGACTTTTTTTGACAGAACTAACAGGAAATGCCAGTGTAAGATATTCATTTCTCCATATACTATGACTGTAACAAAAAATAAATATGTTACAAAGAAGGGAGAGTATATCATGACAAATAACAGTTCAACTAACAGAACAGCAGTACCGGAAGCGAAGGAAGCTTTAAACAAATTCAAATAT
>DNJM01000044.1:6474-9145 GCA_003489085.1 Lachnospiraceae bacterium | reverse complement strand
AGCTTTAAACAAATTCAAATATGAGGTAGCCAATGAGCTCGGTGTACCGCTTACAGAGGGTTACAACGGTGATCTGACTTCCAGACAGAATGGTTCTGTCGGCGGATATATGGTAAAAAAAATGATCGAAGAACAGGAAAAGCAGATGGCAAACAAATAGCCTGTTTTTCTTCCTGAGAACCATATAGGCTTCTGACAAGAAAAGTGGATAGAAAAGCGTGGATTTCAGAAATGGAGTGCACGCTTTTTCTATGCCGCATTTCTGATGCCGTTTCCAGAAATCTTCCTGTGTCTATGCATTGACAATTCCCAAAATCATTCGTATAATACCAGCGTACGAAAGAATACATATGCAGTGAAAGGAGCAGTCTATGAGAGTGATTGCAGGCAAAGCCAGAAGCCTTCGGCTGAAAACAATAGAAGGGCTCTCCACCCGTCCTACAACAGACCGGATTAAAGAGACGCTGTTCAATATGATTTCCCTGGATCTTGCGGATTGCTGTTTTCTGGATCTGTTTGCCGGAAGCGGCGGGATTGGTATCGAAGCATTAAGCCGTGGGGCAAAAGAAGCCGTTTTTGTAGAGCAGAATAAAAAAGCTGCTGACTGCATTCGGGAGAATCTGAAATTTACCGGACTGTCCGGCGGCAGTGTCCTGCAGAAGGATGTCCTGCGGGCGCTGCAGGAATTAAATGGAAGGAAGCGCTTTGATTTCATTTTCATGGATCCGCCTTACAATAAGGATTGGGAAAAAAAGGTGCTTACAGAGCTTTGCAAGATGGATATTCTGGCAGAAAATGCCGTACTGATTGTAGAGGCTTCTCTGGATACCGACTTCTCTTATGTGCAGAAACTGGGGTATGAAATTCTTCGGCAGAAGCAGTATAAGACCAATCAGCATGTTTTTCTGATACGTTCTGCGGATTTGTAGAAAATTGTGAAAACTCGTCAAATTCCGTTGTTTTCTGGAAAAGAACGTGTTAAGATATAACAGATAGGGATGTAGATCCCATTCGATGAGATTTCAGGTGTAGACTTTTAAGATACAGATGAAATGAAAGAACAAAAGGAGAGTGTAATTATGAGCAGCCGTATTGAACAGATTATTGAAGAAATCGAAGAGTATATTGACAGCTGTAAGTTTCAGCCGTTATCCACAACAAAAATTATTGTAAATAAAGATCAGATTGATGAATTACTGCGTGAACTGCGCATGAAGACACCGGATGAAATCAAACGGTATCAGAAGATCATTGCAAATAAAGATGCGATTCTGGCAGATGCACAGGCAAAGGCTGACAGTATGCTGGAAGCTGCACAGATCCACACTAACGAACTGGTCAGCGAGCATGAAATCATGCAGCAGGCTTATTCACAGGCAAATGAGATCGTTATGGCAGCTACGGAGCAGGCACAGCAGATTCTGGATAATGCTACGAATGATGCCAATGACATCCGGATCGGTGCCATGCAGTATACCAGTGATCTGCTGGCAAATGCAGAAAATATCATCGGTCATACACTGGACAGCTATACCTCCAAATATGACGGACTGGTAAGCTCTTTACAGGAATGCTATGAGACGGTTCATCGCAATCTGGAGGAGCTGGAAGTACCGGAGCGTTCCCCACGCGGTGTAGAAGCTGATTTTGGCGATATCGAAGAGTAGACGGCTATTCGATCAGATACAGATATAGCAGACTTAAAAAACTGGTAACCAGAGCGGTTATCAGTTTTTCTGCTATATAGGGAAGGAGTTTAAGACCGCTTTCCTTTACCATGCAGCTGGTCTGAGCTGCTGCGCAGAAGCCGCCGAAGGAAGTCAGAGCCATAATACTGACGAATTTCATGCGGAAGCTGCCCCGCAATGTGGAGAGAATCTGAATTCCTGTAGTAATCTCCAGGGGAGCAAGAAGCATGGCCGGGACCTGAAAGCTTCCCAGTAGGGCGATCAGGACAGAAAATATAATGATATAGCCGCCGACATTGGTAATTGTGGAAAAGCTGTCCATAATGCAATGATCCAGCTGTGCAAAGTCCAGATGGATTTCCGCTTTTCGGGTATGTATGGTTCGTTCCGGAAAGGAATGCAGGCGGTATTTCCGAAGATAGTAAAAGCGGAACAGCAGACTGCATAAAAACGGAGAAAGAAGCAGCAGGATAACACAGGGAAACGGGCTCTGTGTCAGCTTCAGACCATGCAGAAGGGTAAAATTAATAATGAATCCGATACTGGTATTGTTGCAGAAGGAGAGCAGGTAGGATGCTTCTTCCATAGAAATATGTCCTCTCTGATACAGATCGGCCGTTACCTTGGCGCCCATCGGATAGCCGCAGAGGAATCCGGTCAGAACGGCAAAACTGCCTTCTCTGGAGGTACCGAACAGAGCCTGAATGACAGGGCCGATGATCCGGGTCAGGCAGGTAAAGGCACCGGTAGAGATCAAAAGGCCGGAAATCATAATAAAAGGCAGCAGCGTGGGGAGAACCGTTTCAAACCAGAGCAGGAGACCAGAGCGTGCACCGGAGAAAACAGCCTGTGGAAAGATAAGCATACAGAAAAAAAGCAGTAAAATGCCAATGCGGGGCAGATAACGTCTCATAATACCTCGAAAAAATGAATTTGTATAATATATGGAACCGGTTGATTTTTTATGTAATCTGTGTAAAAAT
>DNJM01000044.1:3686-6226 GCA_003489085.1 Lachnospiraceae bacterium | reverse complement strand
TTTTATGTAATCTGTGTAAAAATGAAGACAGGATTTTAGAAAAGGAGCGATTGTTATGGCAGTATTAGAGCATTTGGAACCACAAAATGTGTTCCGTTTTTTTGAGGATCTGTGTCAGATTCCACATGGATCGGGGGATACGAAGCGAATCAGTGACTATTGTGTCAATTTTGCAAAGGAACGCGGGCTGGAAGTGATACAGGATAGGGTAAATAATGTAATTATCCGAAAGCCTGGAACTGCCGGATATGAAGACAGTGAACCTGTGATTCTGCAGGGGCATCTGGATATGGTATGTGAGAAGACATTGGATTCGGACCATGATTTTACAGTAGATCCGCTTTCTTTGTATATAGAAGATGGCTATGTAAAGGCCAGGAATACAACCCTGGGCGGGGATGACGGCATTGCAGTAGCATTTGCACTGGCAGTTCTGGACAGCCAGGATCTTGTGCATCCGCCAATTGAAGCCGTTCTTACCGTAGATGAAGAAACGAGCATGGTAGGAGCGGAAGCGCTGGATATGTCCGTATTAAAGGGACGTCTTCTGATCAACATAGATTCAGAGGAAGAGGGCATTCTGACGGTTGGTTGTGCAGGCGGTATGAGCGTACATGCAGAGATTCCATTTGCTGCAGAAGAGGTAACGGAAAGCAGCCTGCGTATTCAGATCAAAGGCCTTCTGGGCGGACATTCCGGATCGGAGATTGACAGACAGCGCGGCAATGCGAATCAGATGATGGGGCAGCTCCTGCAGCATCTGCGCCAGGATACCCGATTCGATCTGATATCCATTGACGGCGGACAGAAGGAAAATGTCATTACCTACAGCTGTACAGCACGAATCGGCGGTACACCGGAAGAACTGGACACAGTTCAGAAGGAAATCCTGGCAACAGAAGCTGTCTGGAAAACGGAATTCGGCAAAGATGAACCGAATCTCAGAATAGAACTTACAGAAGAGCCGGCTGCCGCAGTGCGGGTTATGCAGGCAGATGCTGCCGGACGGATCATTGCATTTCTGGCCTGCGCACCGCAGGGAGTACAGTGCTTCAACCGGGAGTTAAAGGGACAGGTGGAAACGTCTCTGAATCTTGGTGTCGTACAGACGACAGATACCTCCGTACAGGCCTTTTTTCTGATTCGCAGCTCCGTTAATACGAAGAAGGCAGCCGTAGCGGAAAAGCTGCAGGCCCTGGTTTCTTTGGCAGGCGGAAGTTCACAAATTGTGAATGCGTATCCGGCATGGAGCTATGATCCGGACTCCAGGCTTCGTCCGCTGATGGCAGAAGTGTATCAGGAGATGTTCGGAGTACAGCCGGAGATCAAGACAATTCATGCGGGCCTGGAATGCGGACTCTTTTCCGGAAAATGTCCGGATCTGGACTGCGTATCCTTCGGACCGAACCTGTGGGATATCCATTCTGTCAATGAACGGATGGACATCGCCTCCGTCGGGCGGATGTGGGAATATCTGAAGGCGGTATTAGAGCGCTGCAGATAATGAAATAGAAAAGAAAGGCATATAGTAATACAAAAAGGAGTTTTTTCGTGGAACGGCATCGATCAGCGAATCTGCTTCTTCTTGTATTACTATTTTCTTTTTTTGCTGCCCTTGGAATTCCGTTCGTGTATCAGAGAAGTCTTCGGATTCCGGAGCCGGAACGAATGATTACGGCGGACGTGTTCCGCACCCAGAGATTCTCTGAAGCACTTTTAGAGCAGATGCAAAAGGTCGGAGATCCGTCGCGTATCACAGCGATATATCTTCTGGAAAAGAATTTTCACAGCCAGTGGGCAGATGCACTGAAAAAAGGCGGCAGCGGATGGAACGAACTGTATGAAAAGCGGCTGAAATGGTGGAGTACGCAGGAAAACTGGAATGCCTATCTGAAATACTGCAGTGCTATATGGAAGGATCTTAAATATTTCCCGATCCCGGCATCAGCGGATCCGGCAGAGGAGACGGTATCCTTTACGGACAGCTGGATGGTGGAACGGACCTTTGGAGGCAGGAGAGGACACGAGGGAACAGATCTGATGACAGCAAAGGATATACCGGGGTATTATCCGGTAGTCAGTATGACAGATGGAACTGTAGTACAGATGGGATGGCTTCCCAAGGGCGGCTACCGGATTGGGATACTGGCGCCGGGAGGAGGGTATTTTTACTATGCACATCTTGACTCTTATGCAGATATTGAAGCCGGGGATACAATAAAAGCAGGAGATCTGCTCGGCTTTGCAGGAAATACCGGATATGGACCGGAAGGAACTAAAGGAAAATTCGCAACTCACCTTCATATTGGCATCTACCTGTATCCCAATGGACAAGAAACCAGCATCAATCCCTACTGGATCCTGAAATATCTGGAACAAACAAAATTAACATATACCTATCCCAGAAAACTATGATATAATGTACGCGATAGCTACGAGCAGTGCGAGACCAGAGATCGGAAAGTATGCGTTGTGCTCGCACATAAGCAGACTTTCCGATCCCCGGTCTCATAGGGCGACAGCCCGTGAGTGAGGAAAAC
>DNJM01000044.1:2752-3389 GCA_003489085.1 Lachnospiraceae bacterium | reverse complement strand
ACAGCCCGTGAGTGAGGAAAACTGAAGGTTTTCCGAACGGCACTGCGGGAAGTCGACAGAGAGGAATTCTTACATGTACTTACCAATCGCATTTGAAGAGAAAATGAAGCAGCTGCTGCAGGAGGAATATGACGCATATATTTCCTGCTACGAGGAACCTCGTTATTACGGGCTGCGTGTCAACACCAGGAAAATCAGTGTTGAAGAATTTGTAAAGATATGTCCGTTTGAAATTCAACCGGTTCCCTGGATTTCGAATGGCTTTTATTATGATGGGGATCAGGTGCAGCCTGCAAAGCATCCATATTATTTTGCCGGTCTGTACTATCTGCAGGAGCCAAGTGCCATGACACCGGCGAACCGCCTTCCGATAGAACCGGGAGATAAGGTTCTGGATGTCTGTGCCGCGCCTGGCGGCAAGGCAACGGAGCTGGGAGCAAGACTGGACGGAACAGGGGTTCTGGTTGCTAATGATATCAGTAATTCCAGAGCCAAAGGACTGCTAAAGAATCTGGAAGTCTTTGGAATTGACAATGTATTCGTATTGAGTGAGGAACCGGGGAAGCTGATACAATATTTCCCGGAATATTTTGATAAGATTTTAATCGATGCGCCCTGTTCCGGAGAGGGAATGTTC
>DNJM01000044.1:1664-2481 GCA_003489085.1 Lachnospiraceae bacterium | reverse complement strand
CTGTTCCGGAGAGGGAATGTTCCGAAAGGATAAAAAGATGGCAAAGGCCTGGGAGGAACACGGGCCGGAGTTCTTTTCCCGTCTGCAGAGAAGTATCATTACCCAGGCAGCGCAGATGCTGAAGCCGGGAGGAATGCTTCTGTATTCTACCTGTACCTTTGATGCACTGGAAAATGAGGGCACCATCGAATATCTGCTGCAGGAATATCCGGAATTTCAGATTCTTGAAATGACACCATATGAGGGATTTTCCCGCGGCCGGCCGGAATTCTCCTCATCCGGCAATCCAGAGCTGGCAAAAACCGTTCGGATCTTTCCGCATCACATGCATGGAGAAGGACATTTCCTGGCTCTTTTGAAAAAAGGAGAGGCCGATGGAGAAGAAAAGACTGTGCCGCGCAGAGAGAGAACGGGTGGAAAGCTTCCGGAAGCTATGGAAGAATTCTTCCGGGATGTTTCCTGGAAGCCGGATCCGGCGAGGCTGGAAATCCACGGAGAACAGGTCTATTATATGCCGGAGGACATCCCGGATGTCAGAGGACTTCGTTTTCTCAGAACAGGACTGTATCTGGGAGAGCTGAAGAAACAACGGTTTGAGCCAAGCCAGGCCTTTGCCATGGCTCTTTCCAGGGATACCTATGCCCACACTCTGACTCTTTCCTCAGCGGATGAAAGAGTGATCCGATATTTGAAAGGTGAGACGATTGATGTGGATGATCTGGTGCAGTCCGGAGAAAAGGGCTGGCGCCTGGTTCTGGTAGATGGTTATCCCCTTGGATGGGGAAAGCTTGGCGGGGGTACTCTGAAGAATAAATAC
>DNJM01000044.1:0-1435 GCA_003489085.1 Lachnospiraceae bacterium | reverse complement strand
ACTCTGAAGAATAAATACCTGCCGGGATGGAGATGGATGTCGTCATGATACGAATTGATAAATATCTGGCGGATATGGGATTCGGCACCCGCAGCGAGATCAAGAAAGCCATTCGCCAGGGGCTGGTTGCCATTGACAGCAATGTGGTTCGAAAACCAGAGGAAAAGCTGGACCCGGAACGACAGAAGGTGTCCTTTGCCGGGAAGTCCGTTACCTACGCTGCATTAGAATATTATATGCTTCATAAGCCGGCAGGAGTTGTCTCTGCAACAGAAGACAAGAAAGAACGTACCGTAATGGATCTGCTGCCGAAGGAGCGCAGGAAGGATCTGTTTCCGGTGGGAAGACTGGATAAGGATACGGAAGGACTGCTGCTGATTACGAATGACGGAAGCATGGCACATGCCCTGCTGTCACCGAAAAAGCATGTGGATAAGACGTATTTTGCACGCGTCAGAGGGTGGGTTACGGAAGAAGACCGGATCGCTTTCCGGAAGGGAATCGACATCGGTGATGAGAAACAGACACTGCCTGCAGAGCTTACAATTCTGCAGGCAGGAGAAGAGTCTGAAATCCGTCTGACCATCCGGGAAGGACGCTTCCATCAGGTAAAGCGGATGTTTGAAGCAGTCGGAAAAGAGGTTGTCTATCTGAAACGCCTGTCTATGGGACCGCTGACCCTGGATCCTTCTCTGTCGGCGGGAAACAGCAGACAACTGACAGAGGAAGAGATACAAGCACTGCAGAGACAGTGCCATTTCATATCATCTGTCTATATGACAGACAGCCGCACAGGAGAAGACAAAAAAGGAGAGAAATAACTATGCTGGATCAGATACAGGCAGTACTTTTTGACCTGGACGGAACACTGATGGATTCCATGTGGGTATGGGTGGATGTGGATGAGGCCTATATAAAGCAGTACCATCTGAATCCGCCGGAGGATTTCTATCAGAAGATGGAAGGGATGAGTTATACGGAAACGGCAGCCTACTATCTGCGGACTTTCCCGGAAATACAGAAAACCGTAGAAGAAATCAAGGACGAATGGTATGCCATGACATTAAAGAGGTATATGTATGAGGTGGAACTGAAACCCGGTCTGGTTCCGTTCTTGCAGGAGCTGCAGGCACGGGGGATTCGTATGGGAATTGCCACAAGCAATACACGGGAGCTGGTGGAGCAGGCACTACAGGCACATGGGATCAGCAGCTATTTTGATACTGTCAGCACCAGCTGTGAAGCAGGTGCAGGAAAACCTGCACCGGATGTCTACCTGAATGCAGCCGGTATGCTTCAGATTCCACCGGAAAAGTGTCTGGTTTTTGAGGATGTGCCGATGGGAATTCTGGCTGGACGCCGGGCCGGCATGCGGGTCTGTGCGGTCGATGATTCTTTCTCCGCCGCGCAGGAAGAAAAGAAACGGGCGCTGGCT
>DNJM01000134.1:3747-11189 GCA_003489085.1 Lachnospiraceae bacterium | reverse complement strand
ATGTCCGTGATGGAGATGAGCCATCGTTCCAAAATCTTCGATGAAATCATACAGACGGCGGAGCAGGATTTCAGAGAGCTGCTGAAAGTTCCGGACAATTATAAAGTGTTATTCCTGCAGGGCGGGGCGCATCTGCAGTTCTCCGCAATCCCCATGAACCTGATGAAGAACCGGGTGGCAGACTATATCGTAACCGGCCAGTGGGCAAAACGCGCCTATGAAGAAGCGAAAAAATATGGAACAGCCAATAAAATTGCTTCCAGCGAAGATAAGACATACTCCTATATTCCGGACTGTTCGGATCTTCCGGTCAGCGAAAACGCGGATTATGTCTATATCTGTGAAAATAATACAATTTACGGAACGAAATATAATACACTTCCGAATACCAAGGGAAAAATTCTGGTTTCCGACGTATCCTCCTGTTTCCTGTCCGAGCCTGTGGATATTACGAAATATGGACTGATGTATGGCGGTGTACAGAAGAATATCGGTCCGGCCGGTGTTACTATCGTGATTATCCGGGAGGATCTGATTACCGGGGATGTGCTGCCGGGAACACCTACGATGCTGCAGTATAAGATTCACGCAGATGCAAAGTCCTTATATAATACACCGCCTGCATATGGTATCTATATCTGCGGCAAGGTCTTCAAATGGCTGAAGCAGATGGGCGGCCTGGAGGTTATGAAGGAGCGGAATGAGAAGAAGGCAAAGCTTCTGTATGAGTATCTGGATCAAAGCTGCCTGTTCCACGGAACCGTCCGGAAAGAGGATCGTTCTCTGATGAATGTACCATTTGTTACCGGAAATGCAGACCTGGATGCGAAATTTGTTCAGGAGGCAAAGGCAGCCGGTTTTGAAAATCTGAAAGGACACCGGACGGTCGGTGGTATGCGGGCCAGCATCTATAATGCTATGCCTCTGGAAGGTGTAGAGAAGCTGACGGCATTTATGACGGCATTTGAGGAGGCGAATCTGTAATGAAAATGTATAAATATAATTGTCTGAATCCAATTTCCGAGATGGGTCTTTCCAGTTTTTCTGATCATTATGTGCCATCCGATATTACACACGCGGAAGCGGTTCTGGTCAGAAGTGCAGATATGAAGGAAATGGAGCTGGGAGAGAATATTAAGGTGATCGCCCGTGCCGGAGCCGGTGTAAATAATATCCCTGTTCAGCGCTGTACGGAGCAGGGAATCGTAGTATTTAATACGCCGGGAGCGAATGCAAATGGTGTAAAGGAGCTGGTGATTGCCGGGATGCTTCTGGCTTCCCGGGATATCGTCGGCGGTATCAACTGGGTACAGGAAAATGAGGAAGATGGGGATATTGCCAGGCTGGCAGAAAAGCAGAAGAAAGCCTTTGCAGGGTGTGAGATCCAGGGAAAAAAGCTGGGAGTCATAGGACTGGGTGCCATCGGTGTTCTGGTAGCCAATGCGGCTGCACAGCTTGGGATGGAAGTATATGGATATGATCCGTATGTATCTGTAGATTCTGCCTGGAGACTGTCGAAAGAGGTGCATCACGCGAGAACGGCAGATGAACTGTATCTGGGATGCGATTATATTACGATTCATGTACCGGCGATGGAGAGCACCAAGGGCATGATCAGCAAGGAAGCTATCGGCCTGATGAAGAAAGGAGTCGTGGTTCTGAACTTTGCCAGAGAAAGTCTGGTGGACGAGGAGGCAATCGTGGACGCGCTTCTTTCCGGACATGTAAAACGATACGTGACCGATTTCCCGAACCAGACGATAGCCGGCGTGAAGCATGCGATTGTGATTCCGCATCTGGGTGCATCTACCGGGGAATCCGAGGACAATTGTGCACAGATGGCAGTTCGCCAGCTGATGGACTATCTGGAGAATGGGAATATTCAGAACTCTGTAAATTATCCCGACTGTTTTATGGGCTGCAGAGGAGAACATACACGTATTACGATTCTGCACCGGAATATTCCGAATATGATCGGACAGTTTACAGCAGTGCTGGCAAAAGATAATATGAACATCGCGGATATGACAAATAAAAGTCGTGGAGAGTATGCTTATACGATGATCGATATAGATTCAAAAATGTTAAGAAATTTTGAAGAAGATATTAAGAAAATCGATGGAGTTTTAAGGATTAGGGTCATTGAATAAAGCGACAGAATTCGATATAATAAGGTGGTGACAGGAACTATAAACCGTCCTTTTACGGACATATGATAAATGGGGAGAGTATAAAATGAGCAGCCAGATAAAACGCCGGCGTCAGCGCCGACGGCTGAAGTGGGAACTTTGCTGGATCGCAGGTCTGACCGGAATGGTCATTCTGCTATTCAGCACGGCAGCCGCAGAGAGCAGCACACTTGTGGAGATTACAATCAAAGCAGCAGAGCTTTCTATGGTACAGGAGACAGAGATGCCGTCTTTGACCGCGGAAGCCATTCTGCATGGAAAAAAAGAACAGATTCTGGATCCGAACAGTAAGTACAGCGTCGGCGATCTGATGGAAAAGCTGGAAGGCGGGGAGGGATACAGCCTTGCCTGCGAAGCGGATGGTGTGACGGAAGGGGAATTCCCGATCACAGTTGCGCTGGATCCGGATATAGAGAATGCCCTTTCCAGTAACTGGAAGGGAAAGCTTCTGATTCATACGGAGGATGCAGTGCTGACGGTACAGAATAAATATGGCAGCTGGGACGGTAAGAAATTTAAGCGGACAGATGACACTTATGTAATGAATGACTTTATCGTATCCAAGGGGAATACATATTATTTTGATGCAGAAGGCAATATGGCTGTCGGATGGCAGGAAGTCAATTCATCAAAGTATTGTTTTGATGAAGAAGGCAGGATGCGGACCGGGTGGTATGAAGAGGATGCGGCGAAATACTATTTTGATACGGACGGCAGGATGCATATCGGTTGGTTTTCGGATGGAGAAAACCGTTACTATTTCGATTATGACGGAAAGATGGTAACCGGTGATAAAAAAATCGGCGTCAAGTCCTGTACATTTGATGAAGAAGGAAGGCTTACACATGAGGAAGGCGGCGTGGATCCGACAAGACCGATGATTGCGCTGACCTTTGATGATGGACCGGGTCCAAGAACCATGGAGCTTCTGAATGCGCTGGAACAGTATGGCGCAAGAGCAACCTTTTTCATGTGCGGAACCAGTCTGTCCAGATCTGATATTGATGTGGATGCGATTTTAAAGAAGATGGATGAGATCGGCTGTGATACATCCAACCATACGATGAATCATCCGCAGCTGAATACACTGAGCGCGGAAGAAATACGCCAGCAGGTAGGCGGTGTGAGCGACATCATTGCTTCCCATGTGGGGCATGGCGCCAGAAATCTCAGACCTCCGTATGGTGCAGGCATTCATAGTGAGACAGTTATCAATAATGTCGGCCTGCCGATGATCTACTGGTCGGTGGATACAATGGATTGGAAGACGAAGAGTAAGGATGCAACGGTGCAGGCGATTCTTCAGCAGGCAAAGGATGGAGACATTGTATTGCTGCATGATATCCATGATTGGTCCGTAGAGGCGGCAATAGAGGTGATTCCGCAGCTGATCAATGCAGGCTACCAGCTGGTGCCTGTTTCCGAGATGGCAGAGGCGCGCGGAATTACCCTGCAGAATGGAGTCACCTATTTTGATTTCTACCCGGCTGGTTAGGAAAGAAAAAGGGTTGACAAAAGTAAAAAAAGCTTGTATGATTGATTAAAATAAATCTAACCGCTTACAAATACAATGAAAAGAAGCAGTAAGTACCGGGAAGACCGATACAGAGAATCCCTGGCGGTGAGAAGGGATATGGCTGACGATACTGAATTCCTCTTGGAGTAGAGCGCTGAAGAATCAGAAAGTAGGCGTCTCCGGCAGCAACCGTTACCATGCAGAAGTATAACCAGAAACGGATATCCGGTTTTTTGGAGAAAAGTGATTGGCGTACTTCATAAGGCAGTTTCCGTGAGGAGGCTGTAAAAAGAGGTGGGAACGCGAAGAAAAGATATTTTCGCCCTCTATGTAGTTATGTACATAGAGGGCGTTTCTTTTTTACAGGAGATTTTTCGCAGACTTGTAAGCAGGAAAAAAGGAGAGAAAACTATGATTATTGTATTAAGGCCAGGAACGAAACCGGAAGATGTGAAAAGAGTAGAGCAGATGGTAATGTCCAAAGGACTGGATATTCATACGGTAGTCGGTGAGGGAATAACGATTATCGGTTGTATTGGGGATACCTCCTGTGTAGACTCCCGTCTGTTTGAAGTGGAGACCTGTGTCGATAAGGTGATGCATGTACAGGAACCGTATAAGCTGGCAAACCGTGCCTTCCATCCGGAGGATTCCGTGGTCGATGTCAGCGGCGTCAAGGTTGGTGGAAAGCATCTGGCACTGATTGCAGGACCATGTTCTGTAGAATCTGAGGAGCAGGTAATTGAAATTGCGAGAGCAGCCAAAGCCTCCGGAGCCAATCTGCTTCGCGGCGGTGCCTTCAAGCCACGTACCAGTCCGTACTCTTTCCAGGGAAAAGGACTGGAGGGACTGGAAATTCTGTGCACGGCAAGACAGGAAACAGGCCTTCCTATCGTATCCGAGCTGATGTCTCTGGAATATCTGGATGTATTTGATGAAAAAGTGGATCTGATCCAGATTGGGGCCAGAAATATGCAGAATTTTGATCTGTTAAAGCATCTGGGACAGACAAAGCGTCCGATTCTGTTAAAAAGAGGGTTAAATGCCACGTATGAAGAATGGATTATGGCAGCGGAATATGTTATGGCAGCAGGAAATGAAAATGTTATTCTTTGTGAACGGGGTGTCAGAACCTTTGAATCCTATACCAGAAATACACTGGACCTGCAGGCAATTCCGGTGATTAAAACACTGTCCCACCTTCCGATTATCATCGATCCCAGCCATGCAGGCGGAAAGTGGTGGCTGGTAGAGCCGATGGCAAAGGCTGCGGTTGCAGCCGGGGCGGACGGTCTGATGATCGAAGTACACAATGATCCGGCAAATGCACTGTGCGATGGATCACAGTCCTTAAAACCGGAAAAGTATGATGCCTTATTAAAAGCGATTGCCCGGATTGCTCCGGTTGTCGGAAGGCAGGTGTAAGCAGTGCGGATGCAGGTAAATCTAGGAGCAAACAGCTATCCTATTGTGATTGAAAATGGACTGCTGCATAAGATCAAAGAGCAGATTGCGGAAATATTTCCCAAGGGCAGGATTATGGTGGTATCGGATGATTCCGTATTTGCGCTGTATGGAGAAAAGGTGCTCAGCCAGCTGAGAGAGTTTTATGAATGCCATTCTGTCATTATCCCGCATGGAGAAGCCTCCAAGAGCTTCCATATGCTTCCTAAATTGTATGAAGCAATGCTGGAGGCGAAAATCTCCCGCAGCGATCTGATCATCGCTCTGGGCGGCGGAGTTACCGGGGATTTGACCGGATTTGCTGCTGCAACCTATCTGCGGGGAGTAAAGTATGTGCAGATCCCGACCTCCCTTCTGGCGCAGGTGGATTCTTCTGTAGGCGGGAAGACAGCGGTGGATCTGCCGCAGGGAAAAAACCTGGTGGGCGCATTCTACCATCCGAAGCTGGTTCTGATTGATCCGGATGTACTGAAAACATTGCCGAAGCGCTATCTGGTAGACGGCATGGGTGAGGTTATTAAATACGGCTGCATCAAAGATGCAGAGCTGTTTGACAAGCTGGAGCAGGCCGGTTCCTTTGCGGATCTGATGCCGCAGATGGCGGAAATGATTGCTGCCTGTGTGGATATCAAGCGCAGGGTAGTAGAGAAGGATCAGTTTGATACCGGTGAACGGATGCTTCTGAACTTCGGGCATACGCTGGCGCATACGATTGAGCAGTATTATCATTATGAGCGCGAGAGTCACGGAGAGGCTGTCGCCATTGGAATGTACCAGATTACAAGACTGGCAGAGGAAAAGGGACTGACGGAAAGCGGCTGCGCAGAGCGGATCAGAAATGTACTGCAGGCATATGAGCTGCCATATCGGTGTCAGGTGCAGGCGCAGGAGCTGACCGGTGCGATTGAACTGGATAAGAAGAATCTGAATCGGAATCTGAATGTGATTCTGCTGCGTCGGATCGGAGAAAGCTATATTTATCCGACCGCAAGTACATTCTTTGCAGAGGCAGGTGAGGTGTAAGATGAAGCTGGGACTGATCGGTGAGAAGCTGGGACATTCCTGGTCCGGGCAGATTCATGAAAGATTGCTGGCATGGCAGAAGATCAGTGGTACATATGAACTGATCGAAGTGCCGCGGGATCAGGTAATGGAGATACCAAAGAGGATGGAAGCAGAAGGAATTACCGGGCTGAATGTAACGATTCCCTATAAAGAGACACTGCTTGCCGGTCTGGATGGGCTGAGTGAAGAAGTGAAAAAAATCGGAGCACTGAATACTATTTTATATCAAAATGGGAAAACCTGTGGATATAACACGGATTACTATGGCGTGCTGTATATGTTTCAGAGGGCGGGTGTGAATCTGGCTGGAAAAAAAGTTACACTTTTAGGGGCCGGAGGCGCCTCAAAAGCAGCGATCTATGCTATAATAAAGGCAGGAGCTGCTTCTGTAACGGTAGCAGCACGGAACATTCCAAAGGCAGAGCAGACACTAAAAGCACATTTTCCGGAGATCCATATTCAGGGAATAGACGATCTCCCGCCGGGAGATGTGCTCCTTAATACAACGCCGGTTGGAATGTATCCGAATACGGGAAGCAGTGTAGTAGGAGAGCAGGAGATCCGGAAGTATCAGATCGTTGCAGATATGGTTTATAATCCCTTAAAGACGGAGTTCCTGAAGCTTGCAGAGGCAAATGGACTGAAATGTGTGTCGGGTCTTGCCATGTTGGTCGGACAGGCTGTCCGTGCGGAGGAAATCTGGTTTTCTACGAAGATAGATCCGGAAGTTGGAGAAGAGATCCTTTCTATGCTGACCGTTCAGATGGAAGGAAGGTAACTGCATGAAATTAAAGACAAAGATCCTCGGAGTTTTTGCGGCTGTTCTGGCAGCAGCAGTATTCTATTATGTCACGCTCCCTGCAATCAATCTGCATTCAGCGGATTTCTGGTTCTTCATCATTGCTGTATTGGTGATTCTGGGAGCAATCTATGTAGTCCGGAGACGGATGGGAATGCAGGAAATCCGCAGATCAGGATTTCTGAAGGTATATGGGATGCTGATCGGTCTTCTGGTTCTGATCTTTGCGGTAGGCTCACTGCTGTCCTCTGAGATCATCAATGCCAGAAAATATCAGAAGCTCTTAACAGTAGAAGAGGGAGAATTTACGAAGGATATTGAAGAATTATCCTTTGATCAGATTCCGCTGCTGGACAGAGATTCTGCCACACTTTTGGGCAACCGGAAGATGGGAAGCATGGTGGATATG
>DNJM01000134.1:1389-3461 GCA_003489085.1 Lachnospiraceae bacterium | reverse complement strand
GATGGGAAGCATGGTGGATATGGTTTCACAGTATGAGGTGGATGAGATCTACAGCCAGATCAACTACAATAACCGCCCGGTTCGCGTATCTCCGCTCAGATATGCCAGCCTGATCAAGTGGTTTACCAACTGGAAAACCGGGATTCCGGCGTATATCAAGATTGATATGGCTGATCAGACCACAGAACTGGTGAAGCTCAGCGAAGGGATTAAATACACAACCAGCGAACATCTGAACCGGAATATTTACCGGCATCTGCGGTTCCGCTATCCAACCTATATTTTTGATCAGCTGAGCTTTGAGATCGATG
This sequence comes from Lachnospiraceae bacterium, assembly GCA_003489085.1. Taxonomy (GTDB): domain Bacteria; phylum Bacillota; class Clostridia; order Lachnospirales; family Lachnospiraceae; genus DNJM01. The sequence continues at coordinate 3,150 of DNJM01000134.1, read as the reverse complement.
AAGAAGGCGTTCCGTATTGGGTCTGCCCGGTGAAGAAATTCAACATCGGACTGTTCGGCGGTGCTACGGTAGGACGTGTGGTACTTTGCAATGCAGTGACCGGGGAGACAACGGACTATGCGATCGAGGAAGTACCACAGTGGATTGACCGTGCTTATTCTGCGGATCTGCTGGTAGAGTTATATGATTATTATGGAGCATTAAAGCATGGCTTCCTGAACAGTGTTCTGGGACAGAAGGATTGTCTGGAAACGACCAACGGCTATAATTATCTGGCTATTGATGACGATGTCTGGGTATATACAGGTGTGACCTCTGTCAGCGGCGATCAGTCCAATGTTGGTTTTGTATTGATGAATCAGCGCACGATGGAGACAAAGTTCTATCCGATTGAGGGAGCAACAGAGGAATCTGCGATGTCTTCGGCGGAGGGGCAGGTGCAGAACCTGAAGTACAAGGCAACGTTTCCGCTGCTCCTTAATATTTCCGGAGAGCCAACGTATTTTATTGCACTGAAAGATGATGCCGGACTGGTGAAGAAATATGCCATGGTCAATGTCCAGAAATATCAGCTGGTAGCAATCGGCGATACGGTCAGTACCTGCGAATCCCAGTATAACGATCTGCTTCTGACGAATGGTGTCAAAGAGGCAGAGAAGGATACCAGAGAGGTGCAGGAGATTACCGGCCGGATTACACGGATTGCAGAAAGCGTTCTGGAAGGAAATTCCCATTATTATATTATGGTGGAAGGATCGGAAGAGATTTTTGACGTAAAGGTAGGAGATCTGATTGATATCATTCGATATGATGTCGGAGATGAGGTCACCTTGGAATATAAAGCGGGTGAGAATGTCAACCTGGTTGTAGGACTGAAATAGGCATTCAGGCAGAAATGTGCAAATGAGGGATATGATGGAGGGCAAAAGAAAGAAGGGACTGTTGACGGCAGGCTACTGGATCATGGTTATTCTGGCTGCAGTCGGCGTTGGCCTTTTCAGTATGGCAGAGGAAGCAAAGGGATGGCTTACGGAAAACTGGGGCGGCGTACCGATAGAGGAGATCGTATACCAGTTGAAGGTACCGATTACGACGAGTCTGCCGCAGGAGGCGGAAAAGCTGTTCCAGGCAGCAGTACCAGTGGGAATCCTGGCAGGCATTCTGGTTCTGGTACTGTTTACGGCATTTCGGAAATGTAGAGTCATGGCGGGGATTCTTGCAATTCTGCTGGCAGCAGGAAGTACGTGCAGTCTTCCGGGAATCTGGCGGGAAGTGCAGGATACGTTTCCTTATGAAGTGTATCAGGAAGAACGGGAAAGGAATCCCGATGTAATTGAAACCAATTATGTGGATCCGAGAAATGTGGAGATTACTTTTCCTGAGAAGAAGAGGAATCTGATCTACATTTTTCTGGAATCAATGGAGAATACGTACATGTCAAGACCAGACGGAGGTGCGTATGACATCAATTACATTCCGGAGCTGACAGAGCTGGCAGAGAAGAATCTGAATTTTTCTCATACCGATCAGGTGGGCGGAGCCTATGAGGTGGCCGGCACCAGATGGACAGTGGCTTCTATGTTTGCGCAGACATCCGGGCTTCCGCTTCTGATTCCGATCGTACGAAATGACATGACATTTCAGGAACTGTTCTTTCCCAAGGTGTGGAGCCTGGGAAATATTCTGGAGGAGCAGGGCTATCATCAGGAGCTGATGATCGGATCGGATGCTGTATTCGGCGGACGTATGCAGTATTTTACT
>DNJM01000134.1:0-1112 GCA_003489085.1 Lachnospiraceae bacterium | reverse complement strand
CGTATGCAGTATTTTACGCAGCATGGTGATTATGATATTTTTGATTATTCCACAGCAAAGTATGCGAAAAAATTCACCTCCAATTATAGAGTATGGTGGGGCTATGAGGATCGTAAGCTCTTTGATTATGCAAAGGAAGAGATCACGAGGCTGGCCGGGGAGGACGAACCGTTTAATTTTACCATGCTGACAGTGGATACGCATAAGGAAAATGGATGGCCTTGTCCGCTGTGCCGATGGGAGTATGGATCAGATCAGTATGCATCTGTGATCTCCTGTTCCAGCAGGCAGGTAGCGGAATTCATAGCCTGGATCCGGCAGCAGGATTTTTATAAGGATACGACAGTCATTTTATCCGGTGACCATCGCACCATGGATGCCGATTTCTGTCTGTATATTGATGAGGATTACCGCAGGACGCTGTACAATGCATTTTTGAATCCGTCCTGTGAAGCAGAGAATACGACATTTCGGAAGTTTACGGCTATGGATATGTTTCCGACTACACTGGCCAGTATGGGTGTCACAATTGAAGGAGATCGACTGGGTCTGGGTACGAACCTGTTTTCAGAAAAGAAGACGCTGGCAGAACAGATCGGTGTGCACAATCTGACGGATCAGTTGGAGGATGCGAAGGAGAATTCCACCTTTTGGGCGCATTTTACAGAGGAGATCGTAGTAGAGGAAGAGTAGACAGACGGGGAATCGGAATTACGCCGATTCCCCGTTTAATGTCTTGTGGGACTCATAGTGTGAAAAATAGGAACGGGTCTTTTTAACAAATGTTTTTAAGACAGAGTTCATTCGATGTGCCTTATAATAGAGCCCATAGGTCAGAGTGGGAGCGTCTGCAACCGGAATATAGAGCAGATCCGGATCTCTTGCCATAGGAAGATCCGGGATCAGAAGGAAGCCCAGATCGGCGTGCACCAGGGTCATGGCACTTTCCACGTCATCGGAAAAGTAAATCTGAGAAGGAGAGCGCAGCCCGGCGACCTGATTCTGTATGTCTCCAAGCATGGTAAAGCTGCGTCTGGGGTTGCTCAGAATAATCGGACCCTCCCGCAGCTGTTCCAGAGTCAGAAGGGTATGGGAAGCCAGCGGATGATGGG
>DNJM01000114.1:18911-20977 GCA_003489085.1 Lachnospiraceae bacterium | reverse complement strand
TTTCAACCTTGTTTAAAAGGCGGATCGGGGTAAGCGTACCATCTGCTTCTACAACTGTGTATATAAATATAGGCAGATTGGTAAATCAAAACCAGTCTGCCTTCTTTTTCTTTAAAAGAAAGGCGGTCGTCTTGACCGCCCATAATGCATATGTGTAAATTGACGCTGTAACCTGTCATTTTGCGTAAACTTAGCTGAAGATACTTGGAAATTATCTTACGCAATTTTGTACTCAACTTTGACGCAAAACGATATGATATTACGCGATAAAGTATGATACTTTATGATAGTTACTCAATTACATATACTAGATACAAACCGCCTGCAAATCATTGAAATTCAAGTAATTATGCGGTTTATACGATTTACTTTGCTGAGGTACTTACATTCCCATCTGTGCTGCAACTTCAGCTGCAAAGTCTTCGTTCTTCTTCTCCAGACCTTCACCTGTCTCGAAACGGATGAATCTCTTTACAGTTACGTTTGCATTATTTTCCTTAGCAACCTTTGCTACATACTTAGCAACCGTCAGATCGCTGTCCTGAACATACACCTGATCCAACAGGCAGATTTCCTTTAATTCCTTGTTCAGACGTCCGATGATCATCTTTTCGATGATATTGTCCGGCTTGTTCGGGTTTTCTTTCTTAGCCTGTGCAAGCAGAATCTCTTTCTCATGATTCTTGAATTCTTCGGAAACTTCTTCACTGGAAGTATACTTCGGACTCATAGCTGCAACCTGCATTGCAACATTCTTCAGACAAGTCTTGATCTCGTCATTTACAACATCTGTATCAGCTTCTACCAGAACACCGATTCTTCCGCCGCCGTGAATATAAGCTACTACACAGCCTTCTGTCTCGATTCTCTCGAATCTTCTGATGTTCAGATTTTCACCGATAACTGCTACTTTATTTACCAGAGCATCCTTTACTGTGATAGAAGTATCAGCTGCCCATGGTTCAGCCAGGAATGCTTCCATATCAGTTGCTTTGGAACCAGCTGCCTGCTCAGCTACTGCTTCTACATATGCCTGGAAATCAGCATTCTTTGCAACGAAGTCTGTTTCAGAGTTTACTTCTACAATAGAAGCAACCTTGTCACCCTTTACAACTGTTCTGACAATACCTTCTGCAGCGATTCTGCCGGCTTTCTTCTCAGCCTTAGCCTGTCCGTTCTTTCTTAAGAACTCAACAGCTGCATCCATATCACCATTTGTTGCGGTAAGAGCTTTTTTACAGTCCATCATTCCTGCGCCTGTCATTTCTCTTAATTCTTTTACCATACCTGCTGTAATAGCCATGATTGATTCCTCCAATTATGATCTCGTTTACTTATGCTTCTTCTGCTACTTCTTCGATGTCTTTTTCTTCAGCCGGAGCTTCAGCTGCTTCAAAGATCTCTTCTTCGCCGGTTGCACCCTGGTTTGCTTCGATAACAGCATCTGCCATCTTTGCAACGATTAATTTTACAGCACGGATTGCATCGTCATTTCCTGGAATTACATAATCAAGTTCTTCCGGATCACAGTTTGTATCAGCAATACCGATTAACGGGATTCCCAATGTATGAGCTTCCTGTACGCAGATTCTTTCCTTCTTCGGGTCTACAATGAAAATTGCATCCGGAAGTCTCTTCATATCTTTGATTCCGCCCAGGTTCTTTTCCAGTTTTTCCCATTCTTTCTTAATTGCGATAACTTCTTTCTTAGGAAGCACGTCAAATGTTCCGTCTTCAGACATTCTTTCGATCTCTTTTAAACGGTTGATTCTGCTCTGGATGGTCTTGAAGTTTGTCAGCATACCGCCTAACCATCTTTCATTTACATAGAACATTCCGCAGCGCTCAGCTTCTGTCTTGATTGCATCCTGAGCCTGTTTCTTGGTTCCTACGAACAGAATTGTACCGCCTTCTGCAGCGATATCAGATACTGCATTGTAAGCTTCATCTACTTTACCAACGGATTTCTGTAAATCGATGATATAGATTCCGTTTCTTTCTGTGTAGATGTACGGAGCCATCTTAGGATTCCATCTTCTTGTCTGATGTCCGAAATGAACACCTGC
>DNJM01000114.1:8823-18606 GCA_003489085.1 Lachnospiraceae bacterium | reverse complement strand
ATGAACACCTGCTTCTAATAACTGTTTCATTGAAATAACGCTCATGTTTTCTACCTCCATATTGGTTTTTCTTCCATATACGCTTCCGTCTGTATGACCGGCTGCGTTGATTCCGGCACCCATACAGGACACGCATATGTGTTTATTACGACCTGAATAGTATAACACAGGAAGTATCTGGATTCAAGACCTTTTCTTCTAAGGCGGCGTAAATTTTCCAATTTTTTTCTGCAGGAACGCCATGGCATTGAAAAAGGAGACGTCTCTCAAAAAGACATCTCCCGTATCTCTTTCCTATTTACTGTCCGCTACCAGAATCTCAGGTATACGGAAGCACGAACACGGCTGACCTTTACAGTCTGTCCCACATCCGGTGCTTCAATCATCTGACCGTTGCCAATGTAGATTGCAACATGTCCCGGTGTCCAGCAGACGTCTCCCGGCTCCGGATTAGTAACTCTTCTGCCGGCTGCCAGCTGCTCTCCGGAGGTTCTCGGAATAGAAATTCCTGCCACTCTGTGACAGTATTGCGTCAGGCCGGAACAATCCAGACCTACATTCGGTCTCGTTCCTCCCCATTCATACGGCACACCAATCTGTGACCATGCCGCACTTACAATCGTGGCCGCCGCGCTGTAATTCCCCCCGATTGAGGGAGCCGGCTCCGGAGTTGGTGTCGGTGTAGCTTCCGGTACAGGATCCGGCGTTGGAACTGGCGTTGGCGTTGGATCCGGTGTCGGCTGAGGACTTGGCGCTGGTGTCGGATCCGGTGTCGACGATGGAGTCTGTGACGGATTCTGCGTCGGCTGTGTTGTCGACTGATGATTGCTCTGTCCGGACGGTTTTGTATTCGACGAAGATTTCTGAGCTGCCTGGGCTGCTGCCTCCGCTGCCCGTTGCTGTTCTGCGATCACCGCCTGCTGCAGCTGCTCGTCCAGATTTGCTACCAGCTCCTGCTGTGAACTGATAGTATCGTTCAGTGCAGCACACTTTTCTTCCAGCTCTTTATCCAGCTGTTCCAGTCCCTGACGTTCCGTTTCCAGATGGCTCTTCAAATCAGCAATTTCATTTTTCGTATCAATATACTCCTGCAGCATCTGCTGGTCATAGCTATGTACATCCTGCATATACTGTGCCCGGTTCAGAATCTCTGTAATAGATCCGGAGGTAAAGACCTTATCCAGTGCGGAAATGCCACCCTCTTCATACATATATTTAATACGCAGCTTCATATCCGCATACTGCTGCTGTTCCTTCTCCTGTGCAGCTGCAAGATCTGCCTGTGCCTGTTGAATTTCCTCACCCTTTTCAATCAGACTGACCTCCAGGGCATTGATCTGTCCCATAACATCTGCCAGCTGATTCTGCAGTGCATTCACACTGCTCATGGCCTCTTTCTTCTGTGCTTCCAGTGAATCCATTTCAGAAGGAGCTGCCATAACCGGCACGGTAATCAGTGCCGCCGCCATAATAGATGCGGTAAGTGTACGACTTAATTTTTTCATTTTTCATCTTCCCTTAATTAATATATTTATATGTCCCCACATATAGTTACAGGATACATTATTTTCTCCCTTGTTTCAACATATCCTTTTAAAAACTTCTAGAAAATCCGGCGTACTGCCAGAATCGGTGCATAGGTTGCAGAGGAGATTCCGATTCCATGCGCCTCGTCAATAGCATTGACGATCTGCCCGCCGCCGATATAAATTCCCACATGTCCGGAATAGCACATAATATCCCCTGGCTGCGCCTGTGAATAGCTGACACCATATCCTGAACTTCTCAGATTTCCTGAGCTGTGTGGAAGGTATACACCGAAGTGTGCATATACACTCATAACAAACCCGGAGCAATCGCATCCATTCGTCAGGCTGGTTCCGGCCCATACGTATGGGTTGCCGATAAAATTACATGCGTAATTCGCTACAGCCTGTCCGCTTCCATTGCTGACCGGCGGATTGTAGTTTGAATTACTGTTATTATCAGAAGGTGCGGACGGCGTATCTGGCTCCTGGTTTCCGCTTCCTTCGCTTGGAGTGGTTCCGGAAGGCCGATTCGTCGTCTGATTCTGCTGCTCGTTCTTTGCTGCTTCTGCCGCAGCCTTCGCTGCCTCCTCAGCTGCTTTTCTGGCAGCATCTGCTTCCAGTGCAGCCTGCAGCTGCTCACCGAATCCGGCTGACTTTTCTTCTGCCGCAGTCAGTTCCGCATTCAGATTAGCCTGCTGGGATGTATACTCCGCCCGAAGGTTCTCCATCTCGGTCAGTTCCGTTTCCCGTGCTGTCTTCAGCCGGTCGACCTCTTCCTTAATCTTGACGTATTCCTCCAGCATATTTCTGTCATAGGTATGTACTTTCTGAATATAATCCGCCTGATTTAACAGATCGGTGATACTCTCCGCACTTAATAACTTTTCCAGGAATGTCGTATCTCCTTCTTCATACATATATTTGATTCGAAGCTTCATATCCGCATATTGCTTCTGTTCTTTCTCCTGTGCTGCGGTAAGCTCCTGCGTCGCCTGCTCTACTTCCTGCCCTTTCTGAATCATATCTGCTTCCAGCTGATCCATCTCAGCAATCAGCCCAAGAAGCCTCTCCTGCAGTGCATTCACCTCGCTGTCGGCCTCTTCCTTTTTCTGCCTGAGCGCATCGACATCTCCTGGCTCAGCATATACCGTTGTCGTCACCATCATCCCCGCCAGCAATACTGCCAGTGCGGTTTTTCCTGCTCTTTTCTTCATAAATGCTCCTGTTTCTTTTGTGCTCTGATTACTATCGTAACACTTTCCCCATTTACTGATATTATATCCCCTGTGAAATAATTTTGCAATAATTTTACTAACTTGTTAACATCTGTCTATTCAGATAAAAGCCGCAAACTAACAGAAAAAAAGAGCCATTTCCTGAATCTGTCCGACTCCTGAAATAACTCTTTATCATCATTGCTCTATTTTGTAATAGATACTACTGGTTACCAGTATCTTCTGTACCAAGGAGAACCATATACATTTGCAATCCTTACCACATCGCCTGGCTGTGGTGCATGAATCATCTGACCACCGCCGATATAAATGCCTACATGTCCGGAATAGCATACGATATCGCCCGGAAGCGGATTGGAAACTGCTTTTCCACCGGCTCCCTGAGGACCGGAGGTTCTCGGAATGCTGATACCTGCAACTCTATGGCAGTACTGTGTCAGTCCGGAGCAATCCAGACCTGATCCAGGACTGGTTCCTCCCCATACATACGGTACGCCCAGCTGTGAATACGCCGCATTTACAATAGCATTTGCTGCACTTGTACCGCCGGCTGACGGCTGTTCGTAGGATGTGTCATCGTCATTATTTACTGTACTGTTATTACTGCCATTACTATTATGATTCGAGTTGGATGAATTGCTCGAATTCGAAGTATTCGTGTTTCCGTTTCCATGATTATTCTGAGCTGCTGCGGCTGCTGCTTCTCTTTCTCTTCGTGCCTGTTCTTCTGCTGCTGCCTGAATAGCTGCCTGCAGCTGTTCATCCAGATTGGCAACTTCATTTTTCTTCTCTGTCAACAGGGTATCTACTTCACTCTTCTGTGCCTCGTAGTCCGCCTGCATATTCATCAGGTTTGCCTGCTCCTCTTCCAGCTGCGTCTTCAGATCAGCAACCTGCTGCTTTGTCTTAGTATACTCTTCCAGCTGCTCCCTGTCATAATTATGTACATCCTGCACATACTGTGCTTTGTTTAACAGCTCCGTAATGCTCCTGCACTCCAGAAGGGATTCGATAAAAGAAGTATCGCCTTCCTCATACATATATTTGATCCGAAGCTTCATATCTTCATACTGTTTCTGTTCTTTTTCCTGCGCTGCCTCCAGATCCGCTGTTGCCTGTGTGATCTCCTCACCCTTTGTAATCAGATCTGATTCCAGCTGGTTGATCTTGTCCATTAAATCAGTCAGCTGCGCCTGCAGACTGTCGGCCTCTGCCTGAGCTGCATTTTTGCTGGCCTGTATCTCATCTACACTTGGCGCTGCAAGAACCGGTGTTGCTGTAAAGCATCCGACCAGAGTCGAAACCAATAAAATTCTTCCAAATTTTTTAATCATATTTCACCATTCCTAAGTTGCTTGTTTTATATTGCCGGTTTTTATTATAGTATACTCTCCTTCATTTTGCAACACTTTTTAACATTTTTGTAACATTTATATTTTTTCTTTTAATAAATGCTGTAGTATTCACCTTAATATGCTATAATGAACCGGCATCAAGTGAAACAATATCCTTCAGAAAGGAATGCTTTATGAAAAGAAATATTCGTATGGTGCTGGAATATGACGGCACCCGTTACAATGGCTGGCAAAGACTCGGCTCCGATTCCGGCCAGAATACAATCCAGGGCAAGCTGGAAGATATTCTCTGCCGGATGACTGGAGAAGGCATTCAGGTCATTGGCTCCGGGCGTACCGATGCAGGCGTACACGCCTATGAGCAGGTTGCCAATTTTCATACCAATACCGACCTTACCTGTGACGAAATCAAACACTACTTTATGGCATATTTGCCGAAGGACATTGCCGTACGCAGTGTGGATGAGGTTCCGGAACGCTTTCACAGCCGCCTGAGTGCGTCTGCAAAAACCTATCTATATCGAATCGCCCGTCCGGATTGCCCGGATGTATTCCAACGGAAGTATACCTGGCAGTATCCGGAGCTTCTGTACCCCGACCGAATGCAGGAGGCTTCCTGCTTCCTCGTCGGAATCCATGATTTCAAGGGGTTCTCTTCTGTTAAAAAAACGAAAAAGTCTACAATACGTGAAATCTATTCCATTGATATTCTTCCCCTGGAACGGGAAATTCAGATCCGGGTACGTGGTAATGGGTTCCTGTATAACATGGTACGGATTCTTACCGGAACGCTGGTGGAAGCCGGAGCCGGACTACGCTCTGTTTCTTCTGTCTGTGATGCCTTTACTTCTCTGGACAGAAAGGATGCCGGAATGACAGCCCCGCCGCAGGGACTTTTTCTGGCCAAAGTAGAATATCCCCCGGAAGTTCTTTAAACCTATAAGAACCTTCTCCGGATAGGGCATCCACTTTTTCCGGCATGCCATTTGAAGAAGGTTCTTATTCAGAATATCTCTTTTATTTTCTCTCATCGTCGGATCGCTGACTCTCAAACAGCTGTATATCAGGATGCAGTCTGGAAATCAGAACAAACAGGGCTGAACCAACTGCCGCGCAGATAACTGTTACAATCCCCATTCGAATCGGCTTGCTGAACATCCAGGTAAATACATCAATTCCGGTCAGCACAATTGCTATTATATTCACAAGAACATGCGCTATCACAGGAGCAACCATAGAATGATATACTTCATATAAATATGCCAGCATCATTCCCAGCAAAAATGCATAAATAAACTGTACCAAATTACCATGATACATGCCGAAGATCAGCGAAGACAGAATCATGGCACGCAGAAACGACATTTTTTCATCCCGAAGCCTTCGGTAAATCAGTTTACGGAATATCAGCTCCTCACAGATAGGAGTAATGACCCCAAGTCCGACCAGCTGCAGACCAACCGGCATACTATACTGCACTTCTGATACATGTGTATAGCTCTCACTCACTGCGGTCAGATTGCTTAGAATCATCAGGTTATTCAGGCCAAGCCCGACCGCCCCGGCAAATGGTGTAATCAGAAAGAATTTTCCCCATGGAATATCTCTATTATAACACTCTATCCCTTTCTGCCTTCTCTTCTTATCATCCCGCCATCCCAGAAATACCATAATCGGGATCGTACAAATCGCTGTCGCAATCGTAATCTCCCCGGAAAATGATAAAAGCTCATTCATCTGAGAATTCATAAAACTCATCAGAGCTTCCTGGCTTCCTCTGTGGAGTGCAGCCATATAAGCATCCATATTTTTTATAAGTAATACAGTATTGGCTGCCATGGATACTCCGATACTGACTGCCGCCTCCAAAAACAGGGGGCCGAACAGATTCCACAGCTGACTCAACCAGCCTTTTTGCCGCATACTCAAATCCTCTCTTTCTTTTCTTACACAGTTCTTATCACATAAATATTATTCTACTTCGCTTCCCTTTAACTTGCAACCGGTTTTCGAAGAATTCATAAAACTTTCAGATCCTTTTCTTGACATCCTCCCCCTGTCGGTATATGATATTAACTGCTAAAAATTTAATAAAGTAACTAGGGGAGCATTATGCTGAGACGTATTCATACCGGATGCGGACCCTCATTACTTGATCCGGATAATACCGGCGTAAGGAAGGAGAATATTATGTCTAACAACAATTCAACCGCTGCTGCAAGCAGCAGCATCGTCAGAAAACTCGTTTTTTCGGCCATGGCAATTGCCCTCGCCACAGTCACCTCGTATATCAAGCTGTTCGAAGCGCCTATGGGCGGCTCCGTTACATTGCTCAGCATGCTATTCATCGTTTTAATCGGATACTGGTACGGCCCGAAAGCCGGTCTTACCGCGGGAATCGCATATGGTATCCTGCAGTTCATTCTGAATCCCTATTTTGTCAGCCTTCCACAGGTTCTGATCGACTACCCTCTGGCATTCGGAGCACTCGGCCTGTCCGGCTTCTTCAGCAACCGGAAATACGGTCTTCACATCGGCTATATTGTCGGCGTATTGGGACGCTACATATTTGCAATCCTTTCAGGCGTGGTCTTTTTCGCTTCCTATGCTCCGGAAGGCATGCATCCTTTTGTATATTCCGCTGCTTACAATGGATCCTATCTGGGTGTGGAAGCTGTCATTACACTTATCGTGATCTCATTGCCACCGGTCAGCAAGGCACTTGCAAGAATAAAAAATATGTAGGGTTTTGCCCTCTTTATTATGTAACAAATCCCTCCGAAAACCTTTACAGGAACGGAGGGATTTTTCATTTTTCGATTTACTCGCCATCATGTCGGCTGATTTTCTTCAGACACCGACTGATTTCCTCTTGTGATGCTGCTGCCTGTCCTTGCACCATTTCAGGTTTTCCTCCGCCTTTTCCGCTGCAGGCCGCATTCAGCTGCTTTGCAAATGGTCTTACATCCTTTTTATGGGATGCGATTACATATCGATAGCTGCCGGTTTCTGTTCTATTGAACAACGCGCAGACACCAATTTTTCTTTCCAGAACCAGATTCACATATTCCCGCATCTGATTCCCGTCCAGATTCTCCTCAAAAAGCCAGACATATTCCTCGCCTTCTGAAAGCTGTTCCGCTTTCTGCCGCAGAATCTGACTCATCAGCCGTTCCTTTTCACCATTCAGCCGGAAAATCTCTTCCTGCAAATGGTGTACCGCCTCGACAATCTGATCTTCTCTGGCAGACAGCATATGTGAAACTGCTTTTACGCTTGCCTCTTTCGCATTATAATCGGCCAGTGCCCTGTCGCCGCAGCGGATCGTAATCCGCACACCACCCTTATAATTCTGCATACCGATCAGCTTGATCAGGCCAATCTCCCCGGTCTGCTTCACATGAGGTGCACAGCAGGCGCAGACATCATATCCTGGGATGGTTACCAGCCGCACCTGCCCTTCAATCTCTATTTTGCTTCTATAATCAATGCGGCACAGTTCTTCTTTTGATGGATAATTGACCTGTACTTCCAGGTTCCTGGCTGCCGCTTCATTTGCCAGAGACTCAATTTCCCTCATCTGTTCCCTGGTAAGCACGCCATTGAAATCCAGCGTTACATTCTCATTTCCCAGATGAAATCCTACATTATCATATCCGTAGATTCTATGCACAAGTCCGGACAGGATGTGCTCCCCAGTATGCTGCTGCATCTTTGAAAAGCGCTCTTTCCAGTCGATTCTGCCATGCACCGTTTTCCCCGGCTGCAGCGCTGAATCCGTCATATGATAGATCCTCTCTTCCTGTTCCTGCACATCCAGCACCCTGGCGGTTTCCAGATATCCGGTGTCTGCCGTCTGGCCGCCTCCTTCCGGGAAAAATGCAGTACGATCTAAAACAACCCGGTATAATTCCCGTCCATTCTTGTCCTGAAAGGCTTCACAGGACAGAACCTCCGCATCGAATTCTTTCATATGGCTGTCCTGGTAAAATAGTTTCTCCGTCATTACATTCTCTCCGGTGCTTCAAATCCAAGTAGATCAATACAGATTTCCAGAATCTCTTTTGTGAGAACAAGCAGCGCAATATAGCTCTTTTTCATAGCTGCATCCTCTTCTGCCAGAATTTTTGTCTCATGGTAAAAACGGTTAAATGCATTTGCCAGATCGTAAATATAGGCACAGATCTTATGCGGAGCCAGATCCTGGTAAGCATTCTCAATAACCTCATTGAATTTCGCCGCCTCCAGCATCAGGGCCTTTTCACTTTCATTAACCTGCCCCAGAATTGTTACGGCAGACAGCTCTCCACCCTGTTCCACATACTTATGAAGAATGGATTTGATCCGCACAATCGTATACAGAATGTAAGGGCCCGTATTCCCTTCAAAAGAAGTGAAACGGTCGATGTCGAATACATAATCTTTTGATGCCTGGTTGGACAGATCTCCGTATTTCAGCGCTGCCAGCCCTACAATCTCAGCCGTCTTTCTTGCTTCATCCTCCGAAACCGTACGGTTATCCATGATCTTTTTATACATTTCTTCATTGATATCGGCAATCAGATGTTCCAGACGCATGACACCGCCTTCTCTTGTTTTAAATGGCTTTCCGTCTTTTCCATTCATGGTACCGAAGCCGATGAATTTCAGATCCACGTTGTCTCCTACAATACCGGTCTTCTTCGCACACCGGAATACCTGTACGAAATGCAGTTCCTGTCTCTTATCCGTCAGATAGATCACCTGATCCGGATCGACCAGCTTCACGCGTTCTACCAGCGTTGCCAGATCTGTGGTGGAATACAGTGCCGCACCATCAGATTTCAAAATCATACAAGGCGGAATCTCCTTGCTGTCACTCTCTTCCTTCACATCTACTACCAGCGCCCCTTGATCCATATAGGCAAATCCATCCGCCTTCATCTTCTCTACCATCGGAGCAATATACTCCTGTGCATCGGATTCGCCTTTCCACCACTCAAAGGTCACATGCAGATTGTTGTAATTCTTCTTCAGGTCTGTAATGGATACCTTCATAATATGCTGCCACAGAGCCCGATAACCGCGACGGCCATTCTGCAGCTGGAAGGTGGCCTGAAGAGCTGCTTCCCTATAGTCCTCGTGCTCTTTTGCATAACCGCTGGCAAAGGGATAGATTTCCTCCAGTTCACTGATCGTAAACGGGGCTTCTTCGGGATATTCTCCTGTAAAGCTTTCATCAAAATAAGGAAGCTCCGGGTGCCGTTTCTGCATTTCTGTAATAATCAATCCCATCTGGTACCCCCAGTCTCCCAGATGTGTATCTCCAATGACCTCGTGTCCGACAAACTGAGCAATCCGTTTTACGCTCTCTCCGATGACCGCAGAGCGCAAATGTCCGATATGAAGCGGTTTTGCCACATTGGCTCCGCCATAATCCACAATGACCTTCTTCGGCTGTACTGCCGTTTCCAGGCCAAGCTTATCTGCTTTCTTCATCTTTTCCAGATACTCCGCAACAAACTGCGGATGCAGCTTTAGATTGATAAAGCCAGGTTTTACAACATCCACCATTTCAAATGCTTCACAGCACGCAAGCTGTGCCTTCACAGCCTCAGCAATCATAAATGGTGCCTTATGGTATTCTTTTGCTCCTGCCATAGCGCCGTTACACTGATATTCACA
>DNJM01000114.1:7911-8546 GCA_003489085.1 Lachnospiraceae bacterium | reverse complement strand
ACACTGATATTCACAGAGATCCGGCCGATTGGACAGGGTTACCTTGGCATATTTTCTATCATATCCGGCTTTTTCAAATGCCTCTTCCAGATACATGCCAATCTGCTCTGATAATTTCTTCATAACTAACTTCCTTCCTGTTCTTTCATATATAAAACTATTTTGCATATATTAACTGTCATACACGGTCTGACTGCCGTTGCTTTTCACATTTTAACACAAGCTCTTCAGAGCAACAACCGTAAATTGCAAAAGTATTCCTTTTTTTCCTGCTTCTCCCTTGCAATTCATTTCAAATCATGCTACATTATCAATAACAATTACTATTATTATTTCAAGGAGGTATTTCAATGAATACAAAAGTATTTCGTCAGCTCTCTTATGGTGTCTATGTTGTTGGTACGGCAGACGGGAGCCGTCCAACCGGATGTATCGCGAACAGTGTCATGCAAATCACGTCATCACCGGCAACCGTCGCAGTCAGCATGAATCATGATAATTATACAAATCACTGTATCGCAGAATCCGGCCTGTTTTCCGTTTCTGTTTTATCCGAGACCTCAGACCCTTCTCTGATTGGACAGTTTGGTTTCCAAAGCGGTAAGGATACGGACAAGTTCCAGTCTGTTTCCTAT
>DNJM01000114.1:7310-7614 GCA_003489085.1 Lachnospiraceae bacterium | reverse complement strand
TCCTGCGGCTATATGGTCTGCAAAGTAATCGATAAAATGGAAACCGCAACCCATACCATTTTCCTTGGCGAAGTCATCGAAGCAGATGTGATTCCATCTTCTCCTGCAATGACCTATGCTTACTACCACAATGTCATCAAGGGTAAAAGTCCGAAAAATGCTCCTACCTTCCTTCCGGAAGAAGATGCACCTGCAGAAGCTGCACCTGCCAAAAAATGGGTCTGCAGTATCTGCGGCTATGTTTATGATGGAGAAACTCCATTTGAAGAGCTTCCGGATTCTTTTGTCTGTCCATGGTGCAAAC
>DNJM01000114.1:4922-7032 GCA_003489085.1 Lachnospiraceae bacterium | reverse complement strand
GTCTGTCCATGGTGCAAACAACCAAAGGAAAAGTTCGTACTTAAGTAAAATCCATCCCGGTTTTGCCAAAAAGCACTTGACTTCATCCGGTTTTGTCTATAATATTGTATTATATCAATAATACAATGAAGCGTTTATGCTTCTGAAAGGAGAGGAACCGATATGCCATGGGATCTGGATAATGACCGACCTATTTACCTTCAATTGATGGAACAAATCCGGCTCGATATTGTTTCCGGTAAATATCATGCCGGTGATAAGCTGCCTTCCGTACGGGATCTGGCTCTGGAAGCAGCTGTCAATCCAAACACAATGCAGAAAGCCCTGTCAGAATTGGAACGAAGCGGGCTTGTCTATTCACAGCGTACCAGCGGACGGTTCATTACAGAAGATAACGAAATGCTGCAGCAGTTGCGTACAGACCTGGCTGACGAACATATACGGGACTTTTTACAGAATATGAAGCAGCTTGGTTTTTCGGATGAAGAGACACTATCACTGGTAGCAACAATTGTCAAAGGAGGCAAAACCATATGAACCCGATTTTAGAATGCAGAGGGTTGTCTAAAAAGTATGAAAATTTCTACGCTTTATCCAACCTGAATCTTACTCTGGAGCGTGGTCAGATCGTAGGGCTTCTTGGTCCTAACGGCAGTGGGAAATCTACGCTCATCAAACTGATCAACGGTCTTCTTACACCCAGTTCCGGCGAAATTCTGATAAACGGAATGGCCCCTGGTGTTGAAAGTAAAAAGATTGTCTCCTATCTGCCGGAACGCTCTTACCTGAATTCCTGGATGAAGGTAAAAGATGTGATTCGATACTTCGATGACTTTTATGAGAATTTCAGCGCGGAAAAAGCTTACGATATGCTCTCCCACCTGAATATCGATCCGGCCGCCAGGCTGCGCTCTCTTTCAAAGGGAACCAAAGAAAAGGTACAGTTGCTGCTGGTGATGAGCCGAAGTGCAGATCTGTATATACTGGATGAACCAATAGGCGGAGTGGATCCGGCTGCCAGAGACTATATTCTCAATACGATTATTACGAATTACAGTGAAGATGCAACTGTCCTGCTGTCTACACATTTGATCGCTGATATCGAGAAGATTCTGGACCGTGTGATCTTCCTGCAGAACGGTACTCTGATTCGAAATGAAACTGTCGATGATATTCGCACCAACAGCCGAAAGTCTGTGGATGCATTATTCCGGGAGGTGTTCCGATGCTAGGCAAATTATTGAAATATGATCTGAGAGCACTTTCCAGGGTACTGATTCTGGCCCAGCTTCCGATTCTGCCTCTGACCGGAATCATGAAACATGTTATTATTCCGGAAATAGAACGTCATGGAATTGATTTTGTACTGGTCTGTGGTATAGCAGCATATCTGCTTTACCTGGTCACTGCATCTTTTATGACTTCTTTGTACATTGCCGTCTATACCTACCGGAGCCTGTTTTCCGATCAGGGATATCTGACGCTGACCCTGCCGGCCTCACCAATGCAGCATCTGCTGTCAAAATGCATTTCCGGCTCCTGCTGGATGTTTATCAACTGCATCCTGACCGCGCTTTCCATAGCGTATATCTGGTTTGCTCCGGAAATCATGCGTTTTCTTTGTACACCGAATGGCCTGGAATTCTCCGAAACTTTTGTTGCTTCCCTTGGCGGGGAAGATCCGGTTACCTTTATGATCTGGCTTATTGCTCTGGAAGTAATCAGCTGTCTGACCGGACCTGTGATGATTCTTGGTGCAATCTGCTTCGGACAGCTCTTTAACAATCACCGGCTTCTCTGGGCAGTCATCGGATATACACTTCTGTCTATTATTACCGGATTATTTGCATCAGGCTATTCCTTCCGCTCTATCTACAGGGAACGGATCAATGTAACCGGTAATATCGAACTGACGGTTAATACGTCTGCCTATATGACAGATTTGATGATCTTTGCTGCAGTTTTAAGTATGATCACTGCTTTACTCTGTTTTCTTCTTTCCTACTGGCAGCTGAAGAAACGGGTGAATCTGCAATAACCATATTCTATCTTCAGAATCTGTACGGCTGAAAGCTTACTCAAAAAGGTCCACTGGACCTTTTTATCGCAT
>DNJM01000114.1:3825-4645 GCA_003489085.1 Lachnospiraceae bacterium | reverse complement strand
GTCCACTGGACCTTTTTATCGCATACTTGGCAACTAATATGCCTGCATACGGAATATTCGCATGCAGGCGTATTTCATCTCATTTTTATTCTCTCTCCACTGTCCGGCTGATTCCGGTTGTCTCTTCATAGATTTCCCGCAGCCGTCTGAGTATCTCACGCAGGCCCGCATCCGATTCTACTGCCTGCAGATACCGCTGTTCCACAGATGCCGTCAACTCCTGCACATCCGAATGCTGCATCAGCTCTCTCACCAGATCACTGACATTTTCATCCTTTACATGGTGTATGATCGACAGCTCACCGTCTTCTCCTTCCTCTACATAGAGCGTTCCAAGCCCGGGCATCTTCGTTTCGCACCCTTTCAATACCATCTCATAATCAACAAATATCACGTATGAATTCTGGTACGGTCCGAGCTTTGTATAAATATGACAAACCTCATACTTGTCCACAAGTCCTGCATCCTCTGCAAGGTCCCGATAGTACTCTTCCACCGCCCGGACCACAGTCTTGTCCGCTTTTTTGCTCAAAGGATTCTCTGCTTCCTCTTCTACTGCTTCCCTGCGTACTACATGTGTCTTTACCACTCGTCCTGCCGCTTCCCTGGAACTTTGGACCGGTGTCTTATCTTCTGGTAAGACTGCTGCACCAGCAAAAATCAGAATAACAAAAATGCCCACAAAAAACATTTGCTTTTTATGGGTATCATCGTATATTCTGCAGCGGTACAAAGCTTCCAGAAACTTTGCCATAAACTGCCTCCATATGTGTTTTTCAGGTACACACCTAGGCGGATTCGAACCGCCGCACCCGCCTCC
>DNJM01000114.1:974-3541 GCA_003489085.1 Lachnospiraceae bacterium | reverse complement strand
AGGTACACACCCGGGCGGATTCGAACCGCCGCTCCCGCCTCCGGAGGGCGGTGCTCTATCCCCTGAGCTATAGGTGTATAACTTACAGTTACTATCCGAACTGCATTTATGATATTACCACACTTTTCTCCAAATGTAAAGGAAAGGATTCCGACTTTTTCTATTTTTTACTTTTCTTATAATTTTTCTGGTTCAGGCAGCCATTTCTTCGGTCAAAATAATAGCAGTGTCCCGCCAGAATTTCTTCTGCCGCTACCTGTGTCGCATTAATTTCCTGTATCATCGCATCCAGTACCTCTGCCCCCGGACTGCTGCTTTCCGGTATAATCATTACCTCATGAATACTGCTTGGAATAATATAATAGCTTTCTTTTAGGAAATCCGCAACCTGCTCCATCAGATGGTCGTACAGGAGGCAGACCGCCCCCAGATAACCTGCCTGATTTGTCAATACGTATATGGAATCCCTTTCTGCTTCCCTGTTTTCCTTTTTGACGCTTTCTTTCCCACTGCTTCCTTCTACAATTTCTGCAATAACAGAACTCAATGTCTGTATCTTTGCGGGCAGCAGACACTTCGTATTCCTCCATGCATCTCTGAAAAGCAGCTCTTCCGTAACCTGCCATTGCCGCAGATTCTCCCCGGTAACCTGCATGGTAGCTGTTCCGATTCCTCTGATCTCTATCATCAGATATACGGTAACTGCCAGATCCTTAAAGATCCGATAAGGAACACCGGGGAATGCCTCCATTCTTTCGCGGTTTTCGTCGTAATTCACCAGTTTGCAGAAAAGATTGCTCTTTACCGCATCATAAGACAGCAGCATTTCAACATGCAGCGATTTTTTTACCCGTATTTCTTCATAGAGTTCCAGAATTTCCCTGCAGATACTGTTCAGATCTTTTCCCTCCTCGTACTGCTCAAAATACTCTTCCAGGTAAATCGTCGGTGCTATATTCATCCCCTCTTTTAAAAATGTAACCCCTCTCCTTTCGATCCCATTATTTTTCACGTTCCGATGAACCATTATAGTCAGCCCCGGATCCGTATACAGCCTCATTTTTTTCTCGATTGCGCCTACAAATTCACGATAATTCATAATTTCTCCTCTCTCTGCTATGCCTTTCGTATGCGCCGTCCTTGCCATTCATAATCAGGAAAATTTAGTACGAATGCACTATTCAAAATTCAGATACAGCTGGCAGAAAGAAATTTCTGCCGATTAGAATATTAGGTATGTTTCATTATAAATGGCATACTGTACTTCGGCAACCCTGTTTTCGGAATATTTTCTTAGAATTTTCTTAAATCATAACTTTTTACAATTTTTCACCGAATCGCTCTTTTACATCCTTTCCAATCTATGTTATACTAGACCCGAATACTAAGGAAGAAAAGAGGTATTTACTTATGAAGTGTCCAAAATGCGGTAAAGAACTATTGATCCGTGACGAGAAAGTATCAATTGATGACACCGGTGCTCCTGTCTATAACCAGTTTGCAGTTTGTACGGATTGTAAGAAAAAATGGAATTTAGATAAACAGCGTGCTAAAAAAGCAGCATCTAAGGCAGCTGTAAAGCCAGCAAAGGAAAAAACGCCGGCGCAGAAGCCCCTTTCGGAAGACGTTGCAGAAAAACCGGTCAAAAAGAAAGCGACAGTTGATGCCGCTGTGAAACCAGTGAAGAAAAAAGCCGTTCCTACTGATGCGGTTCCGGCAAAGAAGAAAACGCCCCAGGCTGAAGATTCCGCTTCATCCGATTCCGCTGCAAAGCCGGTAAAGAAGAAACCGGTTTCCGCTGAGGCAGCCGCTTCGAAAAAGAAAACGACGACCCAAAAAAGAACAGCTCCTTCTGAAACAGCTGCTCCGAAAAAGAAAAAAGCAACTCCCTCTCAGCAGACCTATTCTAACATCCCACCAAAGGATGTCCGTGAAAAGCGTGAGGAAGAAATGCGCCGTGGTTATGAGGAATTGCTGGCTTCTGGTGAAGAAGAACCAAAGCACTCCAAAATTCCGGTCATCATCATGACTATTTTAATTATTCTAGCTCTTGCAGCAGCCGGTACGATCTTCTTCTGCAAAGCAACCGGACGTGAAATTCCATTTATTTCTCTGTCCCGGGCAGAAAGTACTCTTCCGGAAGCACTTACAGCAGAAACAGATACGGTAGCAATGACGACAGAGGATGATACTGTCATAACAGCAGAGCTTGTATAATCAGCAGCCGACTTTAACAGTCCTGTTGATAAAGCAATCATTAAAAAACAGCTGACGTACAAAAATGCGTCGGCTGTTTTTTACTGATGTAATTCAATTTTTATCGCTTATACACGAGATAAATATTCTTCGGAACGGGTGTCAATCTTCAGTACATCCCCTGTGTTTACAAACAGCGGCACCATAACCTGTGCACCTGTTTCAACGATAGCCGGCTTTGTAGCGCCTGTAGCGGTATCACCCTTTACACCTGGCTCTGTCTCGATTACTGCAAGCTCAACGAATAACGGCGGTTCTACAGCAAATACATTGCCATTGTGAGAACAGATCTTAACCATCTCATTCTCTTT
>DNJM01000114.1:480-659 GCA_003489085.1 Lachnospiraceae bacterium | reverse complement strand
GATCTTAACCATCTCATTCTCTTTTACAAATTTCAGTGTATCACCGATCACGTCAGGACTCAGTGCAATCTGATCATATGTTTCAACGTCCATAAAATAGAATAACTCACCATCTGAATACAGGTACTCCATATCCTTCCGCTCAATCATTGCCTTCGGGAACTTCTCTGTCGGACGGA
>DNJM01000114.1:0-177 GCA_003489085.1 Lachnospiraceae bacterium | reverse complement strand
CGGGAACTTCTCTGTCGGACGGAACGTCTTCTCAACGATTCCTCCGTTGATGATGTTTCTTAACTTGGTTCTGACGAACGCTGCACCCTTTCCTGGTTTTACATGCTGGAATTCAACGATCTGGAATACGGTTCCTTCCATTTCAATTGTAATACCATTTCTAAAATCTCCTGCTGA
>DNJM01000088.1 GCA_003489085.1 Lachnospiraceae bacterium | reverse complement strand
ATATTGTCTAAAATATTTTCTGAAATATGGGTAGTAAAATAGTATGGAAAATGATATGATAAAATAAGAATTTCAACATATATTTCTGATGGACAAAACAGATACACAGCAGTGTACTGCAAAAATAAATCACAGGAGGAAGTAGAAGATGTTTAAGAATGTAATTGTAAGAAAGCCTGCGAAATCCATGGTAGATGGAATTACCTCTGCACCGGAGCTTGGAAAGCCGGATTATGAACTGGCTGTAAAGCAGCACGATGCATACATAGAGGCACTGAAGCAGTGCGGTGTTGAGGTAACGGAGCTGGAAGCACTGGAAGAGTATCCGGACGCCTGCTTTGTAGAGGATGATGCCGTACTGACCAGAAAATGTGCGATCATTACCAATCCGGGAGCAGCATCCAGAAATGGAGAAAAGGAACATATCGTAGAAGTGGTCCGTAAGTTTTATGATGAGGATAAAATTGCCTATATCCAGAGTCCTGGTACGCTGGAAGGCGGAGATGTCATGATGGTAGGAGACCATTTCTATGTGGGACGCTCTGCAAGAACGAACGAGGAAGGAATCCGTCAGTTTATTGAGATTTTGGAGAGCTATGGTCTGACCGGATCGGAAGTCACATTAGAAAAGGTACTGCATCTGAAGACCGGAGTGAACTATCTGGAGAACAACACCTTTCTGGTAGCCGGTGAATTTATTGAAAAAGAAGAATTCAAAAATGCGAGACAGATCATCATTCCGGATGATGAGGCGTATGCGGCAAACTGTATCTGGGTAAATGACAAGGTCATTGTACCGACCGGATATCCGAAGGTAGCACAGGCGATCAGGGACGCCGGCTACGAAGTGATTACAACAGATACATCCGAATACCGGAAGCTGGATGGTGGATTAAGCTGTCTGTCATTACGGTTCTAGTGGAAACGCAGTGTCTGCACTACACCGAAAGGTAAGCGGAAAAATGTATGGGGAGTACCGTGTCAGGTACTCCTCATGTCATGTCTTTAAAAGAATTCATAAAAAGGAAAGCAGGGAAAAAACGTGGCATTTCATATAGCAATCTGTGATGATGAAGCAGCTTCCGCGGAGTACATCAGGAAACTGACTGCGAAATGGGCCGGAGAGAAGGGCTATGCAGTGGAGATGGAACTGTTTCCATCGGCAGAGGCATTTTTATTTCAATATGAAGAAGAGAAGAAGTATGACATTCTGCTGCTGGACGTTGAAATGGGAGATATGAATGGCGTGGAGCTGGCGCGGAAGATCCGCCGAGGCAATCGGGAGGTTCAGATTGTATTTATTACTGGTTACATGGAGTACATTTCCGATGGCTATGAAGTAGAGGCGCTGCACTATCTGATGAAACCGGTCCGGCCGGAGAAGCTCGGCGAGGTGCTGACGCGGGCCGTAGAAAAGCTGAAGAAGAATGAACAGGCGCTGCTTCTGGAAGGAAAGGATGAGATGATCCGGGTGCCTTTTTATGAGATCCGGTATCTGGAGGTACAGAAGAATTATGTAACCGTACATGCAGAAGAGGATTATACGGTGAAGCGTACGCTTCGGGAGCTGGAGACGGAGCTGGATGACAGCTTTTGCCGGACCGGACGCTCCTATCTGGTAAATCTACAGTTTGTAAGAAGGATTACCAGGACAGAGGTGATACTGAAGGACGATACGGCGCTTCCGGTTTCCAGGGGGATGTATGAACCGCTGAACCGGGCGATGATAAGATATTTTTAGGAAACAGGAGAAACGATATGAGATTGTGGAACAGTCTGATTGACAAGAGGATTGCGGCCTATCAAAGTGAGCTGATCCAGACGCATTATGATGAGGTGCAGAACATGTACAATCAGATGCGCGGATGGCGGCATGATTACAGGAATCATATTCAGATGATGAAAAGCTACGCTTCGGCCGGAGATCTGGATGCGGTGCTGCGGTATCTGGATGAGCTGGATCAGGATCTGATTACAGTGGATACGGTGATTAAGACAGGAAATAAAATGGCAGATGCGATTCTGAATAGTAAAATCTCACTGGCGAAGTCCAAGAACATTCCGGTGAAGGCGGACGCACATATTCCGGTTGCACTTACCATGTCGGATCTGGATCTTTGCGTGATCATCGGGAATTTATTTGATAATGCAATTGATGCCAGCCTGACGTTGCCGGAAGAAGAACGGCTGATCCGGGTCTATATGGCNNTGCAACGCACTACATGGAAGTTGAAAATATGTATAAAAAAATGCGCGGCTGGCGACATGATTACCGCAATCATATTCAGACAATGAAAGCCTATGCGGCAGCGCAGGACTGGGTATCAATCTGTGAATATCTGGAAAAGCTGGATACGGATCTGTCCGCAGTGGATACCGTGATTAAGACGGGAAATAAAATGACAGATGCGATTATGAACAGCAAGATTTCTTTAGCACACGCGAAAAAGATTCGGGTTAAGGCGGAGGCGGACATCCCTGTGGCGTTGACAATCTCTGAGATTGATCTCTGTGTAATTATCGGAAATTTATTTGATAATGCAATTGAGGCTTCCCTTGCACTGCCGGAAGAACAGCGGATGATACGCGTATATATGGATATGAAAAATACACAGCTGTATATGTCCTTTACGA
This sequence comes from Lachnospiraceae bacterium, assembly GCA_003489085.1. GTDB lineage: Bacteria > Bacillota > Clostridia > Lachnospirales > Lachnospiraceae > DNJM01. Next base: position 6,952 of record DNJM01000088.1, on the reverse strand, counting down.
ATTTTACGGCCGGGAAAAAGCAGAAGAAGGAGAACGGCCGATTCCGTACCACGAAAGGAAATGGGCATGGTTTCGGACTGGTACGGATCGATGGAATCGTAGAGCGCTGCGGCGGTTATATTAACCGTAACAGCGAGGATGGTGCTTTTACAACAGAGATTCTGCTTCCGCAGTAAAGCCGTAAGCACCCTTTTTGCTGTTGCTTTATATTGCAATTCATCCCCTGCAAGATGCAATTCGTCCCCGGATGCATCCGGCAGGGGTATTTTATGGTATAAAATAAGCAATGCAGCACAGAACAGGAGGAAGAGCAGAATGAAAGTTCAAAATAGAAAGCAGAAGAACAGGTCATCCTATGGGATGTGGAGCAATACCCGCTTTATGATAGCGCAGGCTATGAAATATTGCAAAAGCGTACTGGGTTATGCTTTGATGGAGGTTCTGCTTTCCGTAGCGGTGAGCCTTCTGGGGCTTTACTTTGCTCCGGCAGTTCTTGCCGTATTGGAATCGGGAGGAACATTGAAACAATTTTTAGGTTATACGGCAGTCTTTGCATTGTTACTGACGGTGGTCCGTTCTTTGCTTATGTATGTACAGAGCAATACCATGTTTGGCCGGATGGAGATCCGGATGGAAATTTGCTATGCGATCATGCGTAAGATTGGAAGTACCTCCTATGAGAATCTGAATGGACCAGAGGTATGGAACCGTATGGAAAAGTCAATGAGTACCATAGATGGAGATGCGGCAACACTGCAGGCAGCCTGGAAGACTTTGACGACACTGCTGCAGAATCTGATCGGTTTTATAATTTATCTTGTGCTCCTGGCAAATGTAGAGCCCTTGATCATTGTAGTCATCACGGTGACGGCAGCGGCAGGGTATTTCTTCAGTAAATGGATCAATAGCTGGGGATATCGGCATCGGGATGAAGAGGCAGAATATGTGCACCGCCTTGGTTATATCCGGAGTAAGGCATCGGATCGGGCCTTTGCCAAAGATATTCGTCTGTTCGGGATGCAGGAGTGGCTGCTGGAGCTGTACGGAAAGTGGTATCAGATGTTTCAGGCATTTCAGATAAAGGCGCAGAAGAAATATTTCCTGGGAAATGCAGTGGATATGCTGCTGACCCTCCTGCGGAATGGCGTTGCTTATCTGTATCTGCTGCAGATGGTATTGGAGCAGCATTTGAGTGCGGCACAGTTTCTGTTGTATTTTACAGCAGTAGGAGGATTTGCAGAATGGGTAACCGGTATTTTAAATCAGCTGACCGAGCTGCACAGGCAAAGTCTGGAGATTTGTGAGGTAAGAGAATTTTTGGAGTATCCGGAGCCGTTCCAGCTTGAAGGGGGACTGCCGATTGCAGCGGAGGAAGGAGCATCCTGGACACTGGAATTGCGTGACGTATCCTATCGATATGCAGGGGCAGAGCAGGATACATTGCGGCATATCAATCTGATACTGCATCCGGGGGAAAAGCTGGCGATCGTGGGGATTAACGGCGCCGGGAAAACAACTTTGATCAAAATTTTGTGCGGATTCCTTGATCCGACGCAAGGGCAGGTCCTGTTAAATGGGCAGGATATTCGCCAGTATAACCGTAAAGAGTATTACAGATTGTTTGCAGCGGTATTCCAGCAGCATTCTCTGGTGGCGGCCACGCTGGCAGAAAATATTGCACAGCAGACGGACCAGGTCGACCGGAACAGAGTATGGGAATGCCTGAAGCAGGCAGGAATGTCTGAAAAGATCAAATCGCTGCCACAGGGGATTGATACCCATCTGGAGAGAAAAGTGTTTGATGATGCGGTGGAATTTTCAGGAGGGCAGGTGCAGCGTCTGCTGCTGGCGAGAGCACTCTATCGGAATGCGCCAGTACTGGTTCTGGATGAGCCGACGGCTGCGCTGGATCCGTTGGCGGAAAGTGATATTTACCTGAGATATCACCAGCTGTCACAGGGGAAGAGTTCCATATTTATTTCACATCGCCTGGCGTCTACCCGGTTTTGTGATCGGATTATTCTTTTAAGCGGTGGGGAGATCAAAGAAGAAGGAACCCATGAAACACTGGTGGAAGCAGGAGGATCCTATGCAGCATTATTTGAAGTGCAGCGGCAGTATTATAAGGAGGAGATCGGGCATGAAGAAGAAAAGAAAGACAAATAAAGAGATGAAGCAGATGCCGCTCCGGGAGGCAGCTTCTTTGAACTGGCGCGCAGTCAGAATCTGGTGGAGGATTGCTCCGGATCGCTTCCTTTCCAGTGCACTATATGCCGTGCTGAATGCTGCGCTGCCGTATACCGGGATCTGGTTCTCCGCCAGAATTATCAATGAGCTGGCGGGAAACCGGAATATGGATCGCTTATTGCAGAATATCTGGTCTCTGCTCATTGTAGCTGCGCTGTTGTCGATTATGCGGGCAGCGGCAGAACGATGGAAGAATGCAGTACAGGCAGGCTGTTATCATAAATCACAAGAATTATATTCTAAAAAATTTCTATGTATGGATTTCGAAGCCATGGATCGGCCCTCGACACATGAGCTATATGCAATGATTCGGCAGAACAGCTTCAGCGGATTGGGACTGTATCTGATTCCATACATGTTTGAGCCGCTGCTGACGGCAGCTGCGCAGCTGCTGGGAGCTTTTGCATTGACCGTATCCTTCTTTACCAGCCGGGTACCGGAAGGAAAAGGACCCCTTACTCTTCTGAATCACCCGCTGATCGGGCTGGCTGCGGCAGCCGTCATGGTACTGCTTCTGTTTCTGTCTGCATTCCTATTTGCGCGTGCAGATGCGTATTTCGCTGAGGCGGGATCGGAAGACATCCTGTTCGGAAATCGGAGCAGCGCATTCTATTCGACAGCGGTAGCGGAGAAGGAGCGGGCGCTGGACAGCAGATTGTATGAGCAGGAACGAATCTGGGATTCCTATGTGCACAAGGCAACGGTATTTACAACGAAAGGAAGACTGGCGGTGCTGTCAAGGGGCAGCATTGGGTGGCTGAAGGCTTCTTCAGCAGGAGTATCCGGACTTCTGATCGGGCTGACGTATGTCTTTGTCGGATTAAAAGCCTACGGCGGCGCCTTTGGTGTTGGTATGGTGACGCAGTATGTGGGGACCATCACCGGGATGGCGGAGGCCTTGACAAATATATTCCAGGGATTGAGCAGGCTGCGGACGAATGCGGAATTCCTCAAGCCGCCGTTCCGGTTTCTGGATATTCCCAATGAGATGTATCAGGGCAGCCTTTCGGTTGAAAAGCGGAACGACAGAAAGTATGAGATTGAGTTCCGCGATGTATCCTTTAAATATCCGGGCAGTGACACATATGCATTGCGCCATGTTTCCCTGCGGTTTGAAATTGGAAAGAAAATGGCAGTCGTAGGTGAGAATGGTTCTGGTAAGACGACATTTATCAAGCTGCTGGCGCGGCTGTATGATCCTACAGAAGGAGAAATTCTGCTGAATGGCATTAATATCCGGAAATATAATTATCGGGAATATCTGTCTATTTTTTCCGTTGTATTTCAGGATTTTAAGCTATTGGCCTTCTCACTGGGGCAGAATGTGGCAGCAGGAGCCGGGTATGATGCAGACAGGGCAAAGGACTGTCTGGCAAAGGCAGGTTTTGAAGAACGCCTCCTGCACATGCCGGAGGGAATGGATACCTGCCTGTATAAGGATTTTGACAGCCGCGGTGTAGAGGTGTCCGGCGGTGAAGAACAGAAGATCGCTATTGCCAGAGCACTTTACAAGGATGCGCCCTTTATTATTCTGGATGAACCGACGGCGGCCCTGGATCCGATTTCAGAGGCAGAGATCTATACCAGATTCAGTGAGTTGGTTGGGGATAAGACTGCAATCTATATCAGTCACAGACTCTCCTCCTGTCGGTTCTGCGATGAGATTATGGTATTTGATCAGGGCAGTGTGATACAGCAGGGAAGCCATGAAACACTCCTTGCGGAGGAAAAAGGGAAATATGCAGCGCTTTGGATGGCACAGGCACAGTATTATCAATAAGGAGGGAGTATAAATGTATCCTGAGAAAGAGGGACGCACCCGTTATGGGATGTGGAGCAACAGTATGTTTATGGTGAAAGCTGCCTGGAAGCATTGCAAGAGTGTACTGGGGTATGCGTCATTAGAGGTGGTTCTGGTCGTAGCGGCAAATCTGCTGGAGCTTTTTACGGTTCCTGTCATCCTGGGGAGCCTGGAAGTGGGAGAACCGCTTTCGGTGCTGGTGATGCAGATCGTAGGATTTGTCACGGCATTGATGCTGGTCAAGGCATTGTATTCTTATGTGGCCTGCAATCAGCAGTTTGGCAGGATCAGTGTCAGAGTCTTTTTGGTATTGGCGTTTAATGAGAAAATGGCGCGTACCTCCTATTGCCGGCTGGATCGTCAGGAATTCTGGGATTATGCAGAAAAGGTGCAGCGCATCACGAGCGATAACAGATCCGCAACGGAAGCTGTCTGGAAGACACTCATTGAGTTATTGCAAAATGGAATCGGATTTCTGATTTATCTGGCACTGTTGTCTTCTGTGGATCCGGTGATCATTCTGGCAACGGTGCTGACGGCAGTAACTGGATATGTGGCAGGAAAGAGAATCAACAGCTGGGGGTATCGGCATAAGGAGGAAGAAGCCGGATATTTACACAGAATGTATTATATTGCACAGAAATCCGGTATGCGGGAATTTGCCAAGGACATTCGTTTGTTCGGAATGCAGGGGTGGCTGCTGGAATTGCATGAGAAATGGTATCGGCTGTATCATGCCTTCCAGGTGAAAAAGCAGAAAAAGTATCTCTGGGGAAATATAGTGGATATTTTGCTGGCGTTCCTGCGAAACGGGATCATCTATGCATATCTGCTCCATATGACACTGCAGCAGAGCCTGAGTGCAGCAGAGTTTCTGCTGTATTTTACGGCAGCAGGAGGTTTTACGACCTGGATCACGGGGATTTTGAATCAGATGACGACATTGCATCAGCAGAGTCTGGAGCTCAGCCAGCTGCGGGAATTTATGGAGATACCGGAACCATTTTACTTTGGGGGAGGAATACCGGTTCAGCCGGATGTAGATGGCAGTTATACACTTGAGCTGAGGGACGTATCCTATCGTTATCCGGGAAGCAAAACAAATATTCTGGAGCATATGAATCTGATTCTCCATCCAGGAGAAAAACTGGCGATCGTTGGAATGAACGGGGCAGGGAAGACGACACTGATCAAGATTCTGTGCGGCTTCTACGATCCGACGGAAGGGCAGGTACTGTTAAATGGAACGGACATCCGGGAATTTGACCGGGAGGAATATTATAAGCTGTTTTCAGCAGTGTTTCAGCAATTTTCCGTGCTTCCGGTATCAGTGCAGGAAAATGTGACGCAGGAGATCGACGGAGGAGATCGAGTGAAAGCCGCCTGCTGTCTGGAGCAGGCGGGATTGAAAGAACTGATGGCTTCGCTGCCGCAGGGGATCGACAGTCTGATGGTACGGGATGTTAATGAGGATGGCGTAGAATTCTCCGGTGGACAGACGCAGCGGCTGATGCTGGCCAGAGCGCTATATCGGGATGCGCCGATTCTGGTGCTGGATGAACCTACGGCAGCACTGGATCCGATAGCGGAAAGTGATATCTACCAGCGTTACCATGAGCTGTCAAAGGGGAAATCTTCGATATTTATTTCCCATCGATTGGCATCTACCCGTTTCTGTGACCGGATCATACTGCTGGAGAAGGGACGGATCGCAGAGGAAGGAAACCACGATACACTGCTTGCGGCAGGGGGGCGGTATGCAGAATTATTTGAGGTGCAGAGGCAGTATTATAAGGAAGCAGGTGAGACAGATGAAAGGGAATAGGAAGAATGGATACAAAGAATTATGGTTTCTGAACTGCTGGGGTTTCCGGAACTGGTGGAAACAGTCTCCGGCCATGTATGCTTCTTATACGGCCGCAGCCGTTTTAGGGGCGGTTCTGCCTTATACAGGGATTTGGTTTTCGGCACGGATCATCGATGAACTGGCGGGCGCCCGGAGTACGGAGCGCCTATTCCGCTATGTGCTGACCTTATTGCTTGTCTCGGCAGCCGTATCCTTTCTGAAAGCAGCGGCAGAACGATGGAAGCAGGTTGTGCAGGCGGAGCTGGTCATCCAGGAGACAATGATGTATGCCAGGAAAGATCTCTCGATGGATTTTAGCTCGATAGATATCTCGGAAACTCATGATCTACGGGCACAGATTGAGCAGAACAGAAATTGGAGGAACCTTGGACTGAAAGAGATTTCAGATAATTTTGATGAGCTGGTGACAGCGTTAATGCAGATCCTGGGGGCGCTGGTCTTGACCGTTTCCCTATTTACAAGAAAGCTTCCAGCCTCGGCAGGAAGGCTTACCATACTGAATCATCCAGCATTTGGTCTGGGATTTCTGGCATTTATGCTTATCGTGCTTCTGACTTCCACTCTTTTGGAACACCGGGCAGAGGCATATGTGACCAAATGTGCAAAGGATGCAAGGAAAGGAAATCGGTATTTCAGTGCATTTGGCTGTTTGGCTATGGAAAAGAAATATGCAATGGATATCCGTCTGTATCGGCAGGACTATTTCAGCGAAAAATATATGAAAGCAGATAAGAGCTTTATGCCAGGTGGGAAGATGGCAAGGTATGCGAGAGGAAGTATGGGTTTTCTCGTAGCTGCATCCACAGCCGTGTTCTACATTTTTATTGCGGCAGTGTATCTCTTTGTCTGTATGAAGGCGTATGGAGGAGCCTTTGGCGTCGGCTCAGTGACGCAGTATATCAGTGCAGTGACCGCGATGGCATCCGGGGTTTCCGGACTGATCCTGGCAATAGGACATCTGCAGATAAATGTGCCGTTTTTAAAACTGTGCTATGAATATATGCATATCCCAAATGAAATGTACCAGGGCAGCCTGA
>DNJM01000148.1:5500-6533 GCA_003489085.1 Lachnospiraceae bacterium | reverse complement strand
GCCAAGTTTGAGACCTTCCCTATCTGGAACATTCCGTTAAAGCATCCGGTCAATCTGGCATATGAAGCTGCTACGGCGGATTTGAATGACGTCAATATGATTGATCCGTTCCATCTGGATGCCTACGGTATTACCACGGTAAATTACAACCGGGACGTAGAGATATTTCCGGTTCTGAATGCCATTTTTGAAAGAATCTATGGGACAAGCCCTTACAAATCCCCAACCGATATGGGCGTAAATATGGCTGGCAACTGTATTGTCGATGATGAAGCCTGTCGCGAAGCCTCCTGCCAGGAGATTATCCGCCGCTATTACGATGCGTTGAGCGGCCTGTTAAAGGGTACACGCACCGAGGCGGAGGCATATAAAATCGAATTATTACTGAAGCAAATGAAGCTCAGTCCGGAGAACCGCCGTGTTGTACCGGCTGCTCTGGAACGTGCTGCTGAAACAGATGGACCGGCTGCCGCTCTGGAACTGAATGACGGAACCATGATTACCGGCAAGACGACTCCTCTTCTGGGAGCTTCTGCCGCACTGCTTCTAAATGCACTGAAGCATCTGGCAGGAATCGACCATGAGCTGCATGTGATTTCTCCGGAGGCAATTGAACCAATCCAGCATCTGAAGGTAAATTATCTGGGCAGCAAAAATCCACGTCTGCACATAGACGAAGTTCTGATTGCTCTGTCTGTCAGTGCTGCTACCAGTGAAGCAGCCCGCAATGCACTGGAACAGCTGCCAAAGCTTAAAAATACGCAGGCCCATACCTCGGTAATGCTGTCTGAGGTGGACATCAAGGCCTTTAAGAAACTAGGCATTCAGCTCACCTGCGAAGCCAAATATGAGCAGAAAAAACTGTATCACTAAAATAGGGAAATGGGAATCCGACCAAAATCAGATTCCCATTTTTCTATCCACTTTTATACTTCCACATATATTCTTCCGGTGAAATGCCTTCCTGCTCTTTAAAATACGTTTCAAACGAAAGGATATCGCTGAACCCGCAGGAAAATGTAATGTCTCTTAT
>DNJM01000148.1:0-5231 GCA_003489085.1 Lachnospiraceae bacterium | reverse complement strand
CTCTTATCCGGTACTTGCCGATCTCCAGCATGGCCCGCGCCATCTCCAGGCGATACTGCACCAGATACTGCCGCGGAGACATTCCTTCCAGCTCCATAAACAACCGGTACAGATAGCTCCTGTCAATTCCTATATAATCTGCCACCTCATGAATCCGCACATCATAGCTGTAATTATTCCGCATATATTCCTTTGCCAGCCCAACGTACTGCTCCTTCGTTACAGCCGTATTGTGGCGCTTCTCCCGTACCATAGGGCCAAACAGACATAACAGTTCTCCGATCATGGACAACTGGCACGGCTTCTCTCCCCGGAATTTTTCCAATAATCCCAGAACATGGCCTTTGTATTCTTCCCATCCCTCTTCTATCGTATAAACAGGGGTCTTGGCAAGATGTGTTGTCAAAAGCATCTTCCGCACTTTTTTTCCAAAAAATGCCGTCCATGCATAGTTCCACGGTTCATACTCATCCGCTTCCAGGTATACCATTTCCTCCGGGCATGCCAAAAAGACATCCCCCTCCTTCAGATGATAGATCTCTGATCCTTTCTGGAAGATTCCTTTTCCGGACAGAACAATATGCAAGATGTAGTGCGGCTTAATCGCAGGTCCGGCCGCCTGTCCCGGTTCATTCTCCTCTTCTCCGCAAAAATATATCATCAACCCATCATTCTCCATGGTGTTCCTCCTGTATCTCTTCATCCCCTGTGCCGCAGACTTCGCTATATTGCGCTACTAATTATATACTAAATTGTCGAAAGACGCAATTCTTTTATCGTTCAAAAAACGGCATCTGTGCCATATTTTCCGCACTGATGCCGTTCCCTGACTTCCGCTATGCACTTGCCTGCTCAAACTGTGAGTTATACAGCTCTGCATAAAATCCATTTTTCGCAAGCAATTCCTCATGATTTCCCTGTTCTACAATATCTCCGTCCTTCATTACCAGAATAAGATCTGCGTCCCGAATGGTAGACAAACGATGAGCAATCACAAAGCTCGTTCTTCCCTTCATCAGATTATCCATTGCTTTCTGGATCTGCACCTCTGTTCGGGTATCCACGGAGCTGGTCGCTTCATCCAGAATCAGAATCTTCGGATCTGCCAGAATCGCCCTGGCGATCGTCAGCAACTGCTTCTGTCCCTGGGAAACATTCGTTGCCTCTTCATTCAGTTCCATATTGTAGCCACCTGGCAGGGTCTGTATAAAACGGTGTGCATGAGCTGCTTTTGCCGCCTCTATCATCTCCTCATCCGTTGCATCCAGCTTTCCATACTTGATATTATCCCGGATACTTCCGTGGAAGAGCCAGGTATCCTGCAGCACCATACCGAACATCTGGCGCAGCTCGCTTCGGTTAAACTCCTTCAGATTGTGTCCATCTACCAAAATCGCCCCGCTATTCACATCATAGAATCGCATCAGAAGCTTAATCATAGTTGTCTTTCCCGCTCCGGTCGGTCCTACGATCGCAATCTTCTGGCCTTCCTTCACTTCTGCGGAGAAATCTTGAATGATTACCCTGCTGGGATTGTAACCAAATCGTACATGATCAAAAGTGACATTTCCTTTCAATCCCTCTACAGAAACCGGATTCGGAACCGTCTGATCCTCTTCCTTCTCCTCCAGGAATTCAAACACTCTTTCCGAAGCTGCTGCCGTGGACTGCAGCATATTTGCAACCTGTGCAATCTGCTGAATCGGCTGTGTGAAGTTCCGGACATACTGGATAAAGGACTGAATATCGCCAACCTCGATTGTTTCTCGAATGACCAGATAGCCGCCCAGAATCGATACCGCCACATAGCCCAGGTTGCCGACGAACTGCATGATCGGCATCATCATACCGGAAAAGAACTGTGACTTCCAGGCTGACTGATACAATATCTGGTTATGCTCATTGAATTCCTCAATGATCTCTTTTTCCTTATTAAATGCTTTAACAATACTATGGCCGCCATAAACCTCTTCCACCTGACCGTTTACATGACCCAGATATTCCTGCTGTGCTTTGAAATACTTCTGAGAATGCTTTACAATCGTTGAAATCAATATCATGGATACCGGCAAAATCAACAGAGCAACCAGTGTCATCAGTGGACTGATACTCAGCATCATCACGAAAACACCAATCAGAGTAGTAATCGAGGTGATCAACTGTGTTGCACTCTGGTTCAGACTCTGACTTAATGTATCCACGTCATTCGTTACCCGGGAAAGTACTTCGCCATGCGTCATGGTATCAAAATAGTTCATTGGCATACGATTGATCTTTTCTGAAATTTCTTTCCGGAGCTTGTAGGACAGCTTCTGTGTTACGCCGGTCATAATATAGCCCTGGATAAAGGAGAAGAGTGCACTCAGCAGATACAGTCCCAGAAGGAATAACAGAATCTGCGAGATTCTTTCAAAGTCGATTCCACCTTCACCGGTTACTTTCTTTACTAATCCATTGAACAACTCTGTCGTTGCCTTTCCAAGAATCTTCGGTCCTATGATATTGAATACTGTACTTCCTATGGCAAAGATCATAACAAAAAGAATTCCGATCCGAAAGCTGCCAAGATACTGAAACAGTTTCTTCATTGTTCCTTTAAAATCTTTTGCCTTTTCACCCGGCATCGCGCCACGGCCATGTCCCATCGGTCCTTTTTTTCTCGGTCTTTCATTACTCATGAGCCGCATCCTCCTCTCTCAGATCTGCTTCCAGTTCCTTCTCTGACAGCTGCGACATGGCAATCTGCCTGTAGACTTCACAGTTTCTAAGCAGTTCTTTATGTGTACCGATTCCGGCAATTCTTCCCTCATCCAGTACCACAATCTGATCTGCATGCAGAATCGTACTGATTCTCTGCGCCACAATCAATACCGTACTGTCTGATGTATATTTTTTCAGTTCCTTTCTCAGTGTGACATCCGTTTTGTAATCCAATGCTGAAAAACTGTCATCAAAAATAAATATCTCCGGATGTCTGGCAATCGCTCTGGCAATCGCTAATCTCTGCTTCTGCCCGCCCGATACATTGGCGCCGCCCTGCGCAATGTGGCTTTCATACAGATCCTTCTTCTGCTCAATAAATTCGGTTGCCTGAGCAATCCGTGCAGCTTCTTTCATCTCCGTCTCTGTTCCGTCCGGATTCCCATACAGGATATTAGAACCGATCGTACCGGAGAACAATATTCCCTTCTGCGGCACGTATCCCAATTTTTCCCGCAGATCATGCTGCTTCAATTCCCGGATATCTTCTCCTCCGACGGTGATCCGTCCCTCCGTCACATCGTAGAAACGCGGTATCAAATTAATCAACGTAGACTTACCGCTTCCGGTACTTCCAATAAATGCTGTCGTCTGACCCGGTTTTACGGTAAAATTAATATCATGCAGTACATCCTCCTCTGCACCCGGATAACGGAAACTGACATGATCGAATACTACCGTACCTGCTTTTTCTGCAAGCTTCTTCGGCTGCTTCGGATCTCGAATCGCGGTTTCACTGGTCAGGATCTCATCCACACGATCGGCTGCAACGGCTGCTCTTGGCAGCATAACGGAAACCATACAGATCATCAAAAATGACATGATAATCTGCATTGTATACTGGATAAACGCCATCATATCGCCGACCTGCATCTGTCCTTTATCAATTCCATGGGCTCCGGTCCAGACAATCAGAACCGTAATACCATTCATCACCAGCATCATAACCGGCATCATAAATGTCATTGCACGGTTGACGAACAGCTGTGTTTTCATCAGATCGCGGCTGGCTGCGTCAAACCTCTTCTCTTCATATTTTTCCGTACTGAAGGCCCGGATGACCTGCAGACCGGTCAGAATCTCCCTGGTAACCAGATTCAATCTGTCTACCAGCTTCTGCAGAATCTTAAACTTCGGCATTACAATCGAAAACAGTACAATAACGACTGCCAGAATCAGAAGGACTGCCACAGCCAGAATCCATGACATATCGACATTCGTCTGGAATACCTTATAGACACCGCCGATTCCCATGATCGGTGCGTACAGCACCATACGGAACAGCATAACCGTCACCATCTGAATCTGCTGAATATCATTCGTACTTCTTGTAATCAAAGATGCCGTTGAGAAATGGTCAAATTCTGCATTGGAAAATCCGACCACCTTCCGGAAGACCTTTTCGCGCAGATCCCGTCCGGTACTGGCCGCTACCCTTGAAGCAAAGAATACTACAAGAATACTTGCTGTCATTCCTACAAATGCAAGTACAAGCATCTTTCCTCCGGTTACCAGAATATACCGGTTCTGCATGGCATCCGTATCTATTCCAAGCCGCTGGTATGCACCCTTAATATAGATAACAGCTGCCTGATCCAGCATAGTATCCGGAATCTCTCCTACCTGCGTTTCCATGCTTTGAAACAGCTGCGCACACTGCTCCTTCGGAAGCATTGCCAATATATCCAAAAGCTCCGCATCTTCAGCCACCGCACCCTTCGGCATCGCCGCAATCAGCCCCTGACGCATCTGATCGATTTCCTCACTGCCTGTTTCAATGGACTGGACAACCATCATCGGCTTTCCAAGAAGATCCACCAGCTCCTCCATCTGATCATCCTCTTTCAGGATATCCTCCTTCAGAATATATGCTTCCTGATCATACGAGGTATTGTACTCTTCGTAGCAGTCCAATATCCGCTCCTGCTGCGCATCTTCTACAAAAAGCAGAAGATGTTCCATATCCTCTTTTGCAATCTGCTTCGGTATGGGCGTATCGATACCGCCCTGCTGAATTCCTACATTGACAATATCCGATGTATATCCCGGCAGCGACAAATCACAGTATGCCTGCACACACAGGATCAAAATGATCAAAACACCTGATGCCGCATATGGTTTTAAAAACTTGAATAACTTCTTCATTGTGCCTTTTCCTTTCCTGTTCTGGTCTATCGAAAGATATCCTTCTTCATACACACTTTCTGCAATTTGTGAGGACAGCAGTCGAACCTGGCAGGATCCTGCCCTTCCATCAGATTATCACAGATCTGACGAAGCAGTCTTCCCAGCAGGAGTACCTCTTCCCGTGTCATATTCCCATACATGATATCTTCCATTTCACAGAATACGCGCTTGATCGTTCCTACGCACGCACTTCCTTCCTCTGTATTCCGAATCCGAAGGATCCTCTGATCCTTTTCATCCGGCTCCCTTAAAATATACCCCAGCTTCTCCATCTTCTGGAGCGC
>DNJM01000217.1:14990-26008 GCA_003489085.1 Lachnospiraceae bacterium | reverse complement strand
CGGCAAGCAGCCCTTTCTTTACTGCATAGATGGACTCATCCAGTACTGCCATATCATACCTTCCACTTTGCAGCCTGTCCTGAATATCTTCCAGTTTTTCCTGATAGAACTGTCTCCGTTTCTCCTTTTCCGCTTCCGTCATCTGGAAGGTAAAGCAGACCTCATCCGGTCCGTCTATGCAGTCAACCTGCGGAAGACCCGACAGAATCTTTCTTTCACTGGAACGGTTATCCTTTAGAAACTGGAAAAATAAAACCCTGTATCCATATCCTGCCGCTCGCACGGCCTGTCCGACTGCCGCCGTTGTCTTTCCCTTTCCGCCGCCGTAATAGATATGCACCAGTCCCAGCCTCTGCTTTGCATCATTGTCCATCTATCTTACCTCTATCTGGCACATCGCCATCGTCTGCAGCGCTGCCGCATGGCTCTCCGGTGTAACCCCGGCGCAGCATGTACTGTCTACCTTCACCACAGCCTCCGGCAGGCATGCCTTGATCAGAAGTGCATTGGATACGACACAGATATCCGTACATAAACCGACCAGTTCAATTTCCTCATATTGCTTTTCCGCCACAAGGTGTGCCAGCTTCACACTACCGAAAGTTGGCTTATCTATGATCTGTTCTGCCAGGGGCATCAGACCGTCAATAATCTCCCAGCCCTTTGTTCCACGGATACAGTGCTCTACCGGGAGCTTTCTTCCCTCCTGGGTCTCCAGATAATTCTCTTCGTGCGTATCCCGTGTAAAGATAATATCCGCTCCCTTCCGCTTTTCTTCTGCTGCCTTTTTTATAACAGCACCGACGATTGCCTGTGCTTCTTTCGTTCCCAGACTTCCGTCCACAAAATCATTCTGCATATCCACTACAACCAGCAGTTTTTTCATCTCGTTTCCTCCTTCTGCTATTCTTCTATGATCTGAATTTCCAGATAGTCAAATGCAATCGCATCTACAAAATTATCCTGATAGAATCTTGCCTTTGCATGTCGTTTAAATTCTTCGATCGTCGCATCCAGCCAGATGGGTTTACTCAGATCAAATGCATAGCAGACTTCGTCCAGCGCGTGAAATACTTTATGTGTTCTGGTATCATCTGATTCGTCGCAGACCACCATATCCCTTATCATATGGTTCTCTTTCCACTCTTTCGCCCATAATCGAAACATGTTTTTCCTTCCTTTCCCATATGGTTTTGTTCTTTCTATTCATTTCGAATCGCAGCCAGAGGGCTAAGCCGCATCGCACGCAGCGCAGGGAAATAGCCTGCCGCCATACCCACCAATACCGCGAATCCCATCGATGCCAGTGCCAGCCACGGCGGGATATAAGAGATACTGCCGTCTACACCCAGAATTGCTTCTGCACTTACAATCCTATTGATAACAAAGGAAATCAGATAACTCAGTACATTTCCGATCACACCGCCCAGAAGACCGATGAATGCGGCTTCCATCAAAAACATCTGCTTGATATTCTTCAGGTCACATCCCAGCACCTTGATCACACCAATCTCCTTGGTTCTCTCATAAATGGACATCATCATGGTATTCGCAATACCGATCGCAGCAACAAAAAGTGATACCGCACCGATACCTCCGAGCACGGCCTGGATGATCGCAAACTGACTCTTCATACTCTCCATGTATTCAATATTGCTGCTGGTATTATATCCCAGCGCCCGGATCGCCTCCTGCACTCCATCCACATTATCCAGTTCATCTACATATACCTTAACGGAAGAGTAAACCAGATAATTATACGGCTTTCCTGAACTGGTAGACGGCTGCCCCGGAATAACCTTGCCCCGGAATTCCTTTTTCAGCATCGTTTTCAGTGTTTCCAGATCACAGTATACATCATAATAATGCATATTATAATCATCCGGAGTTCCGTCTACCATACCGCTTGCACTTACGATATGCTTCTTTGGCGGCTTCACCTGCTCACCATTTTCTCCCATCATTCCGGAATTTCCCTGGGTCTGATAATAGGCATCCGTATCCAGTATGTAGAAGACCGTATCATTCATAAAATCTATGTCAGGATATTCACCTGTCTCCCAGTAACCGCCGCCGCCATTCTTATCATACATATTCGTTATGATTCCATTTCCGAATACCATCTGCAGTTCACCGGCTTTCGGATCCGGCAGCGAACTTCCCTCCGCCAGCTCGATCTTCTCCCTGGCAAATCCTTCCGGTGTCAATCCTATCAGTGTAACCCAGCCCTGGTATTTTCCTTTCAGAAGCAGTGCCTCTGCAGTCAGCCTCGGTACAGCCGCTTCAATATGGGAAATGCCCTTCAGCTCTTCCAACGTATCATCCGTCAGATATTTCGCCGGATCCGACTGTTCTGAGTCTTCAAAGTAATACCCGCCCCCATAGCTATTCATACCTGTAACATCGATACTCGTCAGTCCGCCGTATTCCTCTACCTGGGCATACATGGCCTCCTGCATCCCGAGGCCAAGGGAAATCATTACGACGATCGAAGCAGTTCCGATGATGACACCAAGGACGGTTAAAAAAGTACGGAGCTTTCTGCGCTTTAGATTCGCACTACTCATCCTTAGTAAATCGATCAAATTCATCTGCTAAATCCGCCTCCTCCTGCTCCAGTCTGCGTTTCTTTCTTTTCCTGATGATCACAACTGTGGCTACAATGGCGATCACGACAACAACGCCAATGATACACGGAAGGATCGGGAAGGACTTCTGCTCCGGTTCCATTTCCTGAATCATGCCCATATCCTCAATCACCGGCTCGGTTACGAAAATCGTCAGTGTCTTTTCCGATGTAGTAACAGCGCCTTCCTCATCTTCATAGCTCATGATCATTTTCACGGTGCCGTCGCCGGTTGTCTCCGCCTCCCCGGTCAGCATGGCATCGATATTCGCTGTTGCACCGGACTCAATATTTCCCAGGAACTGCTCCTGTGCGCTGATGCCTTCGCCCTCAAAATTCACCTTGACATTATAAAGCTTTGTTCTTCCCAGATTGTACAGATTACACATTACGTTGGCTTCATTACCCACCTCAATGGTATCCTGGCTGATTTCAAATTCACTGAATTCGAATCTCGCATCCTGCTTCACCGGGATCGATACGCTTGCTGTTGAATCAAACTGTGCCGCTTCACTGTTCTCATATTTCATACCGATATTAATGCTGTAGGGCTTCTGTACCAGATCTGATTTCGCATTTAATACAATAGAAATATCCTGCGTACCATTTTTTGCAATCTTATCCAGATAGATCGAATTGGATCCGGACGCCGGTAAAAATGCCGGAGATGCCGTTGCCGCATCGCTGCCCTCTGTCGGCGCTTCCAGATCGAATAACAGATTCTGTACGGCTGTCGTCTTGGAAGTATTCTGTAAATGAATAATCAGCTTAAAATCACTTCCGGCCTTTACGACTGCCGGCTCCGTATCGAATCCGGTTACAATAACACGCGGTACGGATGCACTTCCGCTTCCTCCGGAGACATCTCCATTCACAAATCCGCCGCCGATATCACCGCCGATATCCGTTCCCGGATCCGGTGTCGGTTCCGGCGTCGGCTCCGGCTCCGGTTCCGGTGCGGCAATCGTCTTAACATAAATATTCTTATTGGTTCTGTACTGATTTGTCTCGTCCTGATAGGTCACCTGCAGCCGGATCATATGAGACTTCGTCTGTACATCTGCCGGTACATTCAGATGCTTCAGTTCGAGCACTGCTGCATCCTTTCCATCCGCATCCCCAGCTGCCGCCAGGCTTTCGATCCGCTGTGTATAATCCATCTGACTGGTTTCAAACGGCCATTCAGATTTATCCAGCTGCACTTTTACTGTAATATTTTTCGCTGCAGTCTTTCCCATGTTACGCACATTGATCGTCAGTGTCTGATCTGCGGCACCTGCCTGATACTGCGGCGTCTCCTGATTCTCTCCAAATGTCAGATCAATCTCCGGTATATCAGAAACCGCTCTGGCAGCCGGCTTTTCCACTGCCTCTTCTGCCGCAGCCACTACATTCATACCGGACACTGCCTGCGTTGCCGTCATACTGCACAGCAGCGCTGCACTCATCAGCACTGTTATCATTTTCCTACTCTTTCTCATGATCTTTTTCCTCGCTCTCTTTCTTTTTTTCCTGCTGTTCTTCCTTATGTATCTCCCGATTATCCTCAATCCGAACGATTTTACCATCCATAATATGGAAAATCCGATCCGCGTAAGATGCCAGATGCTCATCGTGTGTTACCATCACCAGCGTTTTTTTCTGCTCCCGCACCACTTTCTGCATCAGATGCATCACCTCTTCCGAGGTATGAGAATCCAGATTTCCCGTCGGCTCATCTGCAAAAATAATATCCGGATCCACTACCAGTGCTCTGGCTACACCGACTCTCTGCTGCTGTCCGCCGGACATCTGATTCGGAAAATGCTTCTTATGCTTGCTTAGATTTACCAGATTCAGCATCTGATCCGCCTTTTTCAGCCGTATGCTCTTAGGAACCCCTCTGAAGCTCAGAGGCAATGCCACATTTTCCAGTGCATTCATCGTCCCCAGCAGATGGAATGACTGAAAAATAAAACCGACCCGTTCCCGTCTGAACTTTACCAGCTCATTCTCTTTCATTTTCTCAATGTGACAGCCGCTGATAATAATTTCACCTCTTGTCGGCTTCTCCAGTCCTGCCAGCATATTCAGAAGCGTTGACTTTCCGGAGCCGGACGTTCCGACAATCGCACAGAACTCACCCTCATGAATTGTAAAATCCACTCCGTTCAGGGCACGGACCACGCTGTCGCCGACACGGTAAAATTTATATAAACCGTTCACTTCGATTACCTTTTTCACGTAAGCCTTCTTCCTCCTTTTCCTCCTATTGCAAACTGTATTATTACAGTTAGTACACCTGTTTCTATCATACTAAATCACGAAAGAAAAAGATACCTGAAAATAGTTAATTCTTTCTTAATTTTTGTAAACGGAGTTATGCGGTTTTTCGAAGATTTTTGTTACTAACGTGTTACTAACCGTCTGCATCTATTCTGCTTGCCCTTAATAGCGAGTATCTGGTTGTTGTTATAACCCTTGCTAGAGACAATAATAAGCATAATAAAAAATAGCGCCCTCACCCGCAAAGTATAGCGCTATTTTATAATACATATATTGCCGAGGTGGCTAGGTTTCAGCTAGCTTTCGGCTCCCTTGTTAAGTATATTATAGTCAATTATTCAATAATATATCAATTATCTTCATTCATTCCTACGCCCGCCCGGCTAGAAGGTGATAACATGCCAAAGCGCAAGAAATATTCCAAATTACCGAATGGCTACGGTTCTATCAAATACTTGGGAAAAGGCCGGAGGAATCCTTATGCAGTCCTGACGGCATATAAATCCGGTATCTGTGTTCCGGGTATGGAAAAAGAGCTGTTTTTCCCGTAAATCAGGGATTTCCAGCGGTTTTTCCTGTACTTACAAATAATACCTTTTTCGGCATTCATACTAATTCTTTCCTAATTTTGTTCCAGAACTTCCTCTGCGATATTTCTTGCATGGTCAGAAATACGTTCCAGACATACCAACGCATCCAGATACACTACACCTGCTTCCGTGGTACACTCATTTCCCGCCAGGCGGCTAATATGTGCAGACCGCATGGAAATCTCCAGCTCATCTGCTTTTGTCTCCTCTTCAATGACCTGAAGTGCCGCTTCCCGACTCCGGTACTCATATGCCTCCAGTGCATGGAAATAACTGTCGGAGCAAACTTCGATCATCTCTTTTAATTCATTGAGGCCTTTGTCTGTAAAACCTGTCTTATTTTCCAAAAGCACCTCTGCAAACTCGGAAATATTTTCACAGTAATCGCTGATTCGTTCCATATCAGAGAGTACCTGAAGGAGCCCTGTCACTTCCTTATGCTCCTTCTCGCTGACCGACAGAGAGGTAATCTTTACCGCATATCCGGTAATGCCTGCACTCAGTCGGTCTACCACTGCTTCTTCCTCCCGGATACTGTGAAGCGTTTCCTCATCCAGCGTAAACAGCACTTCCTTTGATTTTCGCAGTGCATCGGCCACAATGTGTCCCATACGCACCAGCTCCTTTTCCGTGGACTGCAGTGCAATTGCCGGTGTCTCCAGCATACGGTCGTCCAGAAGCACCTTGCCTTCATCCACTTCCGCCTCCTCTGTCCGGCTGATCTTTTTTGCCAGACGGATGATCCAGTTGGAAGCCGGGAACAACAGTACCGTAGTTCCAATATTAAATGCCGTGTGTACCATACTGATCTGTGTCTGGGTAATATGTCCTCCGCCTGCATTCGGATACACGACCTCAAAAAGCACGATCGCCAGAACAGAGAAGATCACTGTACCGATGATATTGAACAGCAGATGCATGAATGCTGCTGTTTTTGCCGTTTTCTTTGCCCCTACCGCAGACATCATTGCTGTTACACAGGTACCGATATTCTGTCCCATAATAATATAAACTGCCGCATTAAAAGGTACCAGACCTGCGGCCGCCAGACTCTGCAGAATACCAACCGATGCAGATGAGCTCTGGATCACCGCTGTGACAACCGTACCTGCCAGAATACCAAGGAACGGATTCCCACCCAGCGTAACAAAAATATTCCGAAAGCTTTCCGAATCCTGCAGTGGCGCTACTGCAGAAGACATCGTTGTGATGCCTACGAACAATAGGCCAAATCCAATAATAATGCTGGAGATTTCTTTTGTAGAATGTCTCTTTCCGGTCAGCATCACCACAACACCCAGCATAATCGCAATCGGCGCCAGGTTTGCCGGACTTAAAAACTTGGCCCACTCCACACTGGATACCAGCCATCCGGTTACAGTTGTACCTACATTGGCACCCATGATGACGCCCATCGCCTGGGTCAGGTTCATAATGCCCGCATTTACAAAACCGACGACCATGACAGTAGTTGCTGAAGAGCTCTGAATCACTGCCGTAATAAAGGCTCCCAGCAATACCCCCAGAAACTTATTCTTTGTCAGTACCTCCAACAGGGATTTCATCCGATCGCCTGCGGCATTCTCCAGTCCCTGGGCCATGATCTGCATTCCATAAATAAACATGCCAAGGCCGCCTATAAACGGAATGATGATATTTACATAACTCATTTTCTTTCCTCCTGACTCTTCTTCTCTTCTGATATAGAATCCTCTTCTAAATAGAAGTTTTTCCAAAAAGACAGATTTAACATACCATTTACAAAGATATAACACAATGGATTTTACACAGATTTAACAAAACTCTGAACCTACGAATCAAGAGCTGCCGACGTTCAAAAAGGTCCCCCGGACCTTTTTATCACATGCATGGCAGCTCAAAAAGGGCCATATGCATCCCTGCATACAGCCCTTTCATATTCTAAGCATTTTTCATCATTTCAATAAACCGGTCAAAGAGGAAACCGGTATCCTGTGGTCCTGGACACGCCTCCGGATGGAACTGAACAGTAAAGAGCTTCTTTCCGGTATAATTCAGCCCTTCATTCGTCTTATCATTCACATTGATAAAAGCCGGTGTTGCCACCGCCGGATCCATGTGCTCCGCATCTACAACATAGCCATGGTTCTGAGAAGATACATAACATCGTCCGGTGCTTAAATCCTTCACCGAATGATTGCCTCCTCTGTGCCCGTATTTCATCTTATACGTATCCGCACCATTTGCCAGTGCCATCAATTGATGACCCAGGCAGATCGCAAAAATCGGTACATCAGACTGATACAGCTTCTTCAGCTCTTCAATAATGGACACGCATTCCTTTGGATCTCCGGGACCGTTCGTCAGCATGATACCATCCGGATGACTCTGTAATATCTCTTCTGCGGAGGTCAGCGCCGGATATACGGTCACTTCACAGCCACGCTTATTCAGAGAACGGATGATATTCTTCTTCACGCCGAAATCCATCAACGCCACCTTCGGTCCGTCTCCTGCCACCACGTATTTTTCCCGGCAGGTCACGGCCTCCACAACCTTTCCTGTTGTATAGGCCTTAATCCTTGGAAGAATTTCTTCCAGATCATACTGTGCATTCGTTGTAATCATGCCATTCAGTGTACCGCTTTCCCGCAGTGTACGTGTCAGCTTCCTGGTATCAATTCCTTCGATCCCCGGAATGTCATATTTTTCCAGAAAACGCTGAATCGCATCCACGCTTCTGAAATTGCTTGGCAGATCAGACAGTCTGCCTACGATAAATCCGCTTACCCACGGCTTTACAGACTCCATATCTTCGTAGCAGATCCCATAGTTGCCAATCAGCGGATACGTCATCACAACTGCCTGACCGGCATAGGATGGATCTGTCATAACTTCCAGATAGCCTGTCATGGAAGTGTTAAAAACAATCTCACTGATCACTTCCCGCCCGGAGCCGATGCTTGTTCCTTCAAACACCTGTCCATCTTCTAAAATCAAAAATGCTTTCATCTCATCACCTCATCCTAAATAATATAAACTATTTTGCCTGTGCTGTAAATCCCCGAACAAAAAAAATGCAATTTCTTTCTATAAAAGATTGCATCTAAAAACAGATCTTGCTATTATTAATTTGTTTTTAATGAAAAATACCAGGGGTGATACAATATGAATGAACGAAAACAGCATGACTGTGCTACCGGTGTAAAGGAAGAATGCGGTGTATTCGGTATCTATGATCTGGATCATGAACCGGTCAGCTCAGCTATCTATTATGGTCTTTCTGCGCTTCAGCACCGCGGCCAGGAATCCTGCGGCATTGCTGTCTCTGACACCACCGGTCCCAAGGGCATTGTCTCCCAGAAAAAAGGACTCGGCCTGGTCAATGAGGTATTCCATGAAGAAGATTTGCACAGCCTTGCAGGTGATATCGGTGTCGGACATGTGCGATACTCAACTGCCGGAGAAACAACCGTGGAAAATGCCATGCCGCTTGTCTTAAACTATATCAAAGGGACACTGGCCCTTGTACACAATGGGAATTTAATTAATGCAGAAGAAATGCGCTATGAACAGGCGATGACAGGAGCTATCTTTCAGACTACCATAGATTCCGAAGTCATCGCTTATTCTATTGCCAGGGAACGGATTGGCAGCAAGGATGTAGAAGAAGCCGTTCTTAAGACAGCACGCAAAATCAAAGGCGGATTCGCACTGGTGTTGATGAGTCCCCGTAAGCTGATTGGAATCCGGGATCCTTTCGGTTTAAAACCACTCTGCCTTGGAAAACGAGGCAATGCCTATATCCTGGCTTCGGAAAGCTGCGCTCTGCACGCTGTCGGAGCAGAATTCATCCGTGACATCGAACCAGGAGAAATGATCTCTATCACCAGAAATGGAATCACAACCAATCACTCACTGTGCCAGTCCCGGCAGGCCAGATGTATCTTTGAATATATTTATTTTGCCAGACTCGACAGTAACATCGACGGTATCAACGTGTACAGCGCCCGAATCCAGGGCGGGAAAGCCTTAGCTCTTGCCAATCCTGTGGAGGCAGATCTTGTCGTCGGCGTTCCAGAATCCGGCATCACCGCAGCCAAGGGCTACTCCGAAGCATCCGGAATTCCCTTCGGCATTGCTTTTTATAAGAACAGCTATGTCGGCCGTACCTTTATCAAGCCCAGCCAGAAAGAGCGGGAAAACAGTGTCAAAATCAAACTGAATGTTCTGGACTCTGTTGTTCGTGGAAAACGAATCGTCCTGGTGGATGATTCCATCGTCCGCGGCACTACCATGGCCAATCTGATCAAAATGCTGAAGCAGGCCGGAGCAACCGAGGTACATGTCCGCGTCAGCTCTCCGCCGTTTCTGCATCCCTGTTACTTTGGCACAGATGTGCCTTCCAACAAGCAGCTGATTGCTCATTCTCATACAGTCGAAGAAATCCGCGATATCATCGGTGCGGATTCCCTCGCATATATGAAGGTAGAAGACCTCCAGACCATGGTGGGAGATCTTCCGATCTGTAAAGCCTGCTTTGACGGCAATTATCCGATGGATGTGTCTTTTCTGAATGAAAATGAAGAATAGCCGCTTTACTTTTTCATTTTAGGTTCAAAAATTAATGAGGCCAGATAGCCGAAAATAAGGGCAGCTGAAATCCCAACGGCACTGGCCTTAAAACCGCCCATGAAGGTTCCGATCAGTCCGTGCTGCTCAATTCCTTCCTTTACTCCCTTCCAAAGCGTATTGCCAAATCCTAAAAGCGGCACACTGGCTCCGGCTCCGGCAAATTCCAGAAATGGTTCATAAATCTTCAGAAATCCCAATACCGCTCCGGTACATACCAGAAGCACCATCACTCTCCCCGGCATCAGCTTCGTCCGATCCAGCAGGATCTGGCACAGCGCACAGACCGCACCTCCGATCAGAAATGCTTTTATATAATCCATTCTTGTCCTCTTTTCCTGCCTTTTCTCAGGCATCTTTTATTCCACTGCAACATCCGCATGCTCCAGAACAATCGCATGTGCAATCCCAGGCACGCTTTCTCCCTCATTGTAGCTGACCGTAGACATCAGCGCACCGGTCGGAACAAAAAGAACACGTCTCCATTCCCCGTTCTCTACCTTGGGCAGAATGAATGAAGCCAGCGTAGTTGCCGCACAGCCACAGCCGCTTCCCCCGGAATGCGTATCCTGTGTCTGCTGATCAAAGATCAGCATACCGCAGTCCTTATGGTTCTCTTTAATATCCTTCCCCCTCTTGCGCATCAGATCGAACAGAATACTCTGGCCGATATAGCCAAGATCCCCTGTAATAATCTGATCATAATCCGATTCCTTTCTTCCGAAATCCTCCAGATTGGTCACGATCGTATCACAGGCAGCCGGCGCCATACAGGCACCCATATTCATAGAATCCTTCAGTCCATAGTCTACGATCTTACCGATTGTCACTCCGGTAATACGTACATGACTTTTCCGTGTTCCGACAATAAAAGCACCGCTTCCGGTTACGGTCCAGGTCGCTGAAAGCGGCCTCTGGCTCGCATA
>DNJM01000217.1:0-14834 GCA_003489085.1 Lachnospiraceae bacterium | reverse complement strand
GAATCCTTCAGACCGTAATCTACAATCTTTCCCACTGTCACACCGGTAATCCTCACGTGACTTCTCCTTGTACCAACGAGAAATGCCGCGCTTCCTGTCACTGTCCACTGCGCGGACAGCGGACGCTGATTCGCGTATCCCAGCGGAAACCGGAATTCCTTCTCCGCACTTCCAAAATGACTGGAGGTAACAGCCATCATATAGTCTCCATAGCCTGCCGATACACTCATCGCCGCAAGCGCCAGTGCCTCTGCCGACGTCGAACAGGCTCCGAACAGACCAAACATCGGAATCTGAAATGTCTCCACCCCCATTGAAGTCGCAATCCCCTGCCGGAGCAGATCCCCGCCAAACAGATACCGGATCTCTTTCGGCGTAATCCCGCTTTTCCCCAGGGCCAGAGCGCAGGCTTTTTTCTGCATCATACTTTCCGCAGCTTCCCAGGTCTGCTCCCCGAACAGATTGTCCTCTCCGACATAATCAAAAAATTTCCCCAGTGGCCCTTCTCCTTCTTTCTGTCCGACTACGGATCCCGCACTGATGATATATGGTGCCTGTTCAAATGTCAGACTTTGCTTTCCCTTAATCATTACCACATCCCCCCCAGCTTCATCAGGACATAGGCCAGAATCCCCAATACCCAGGACGTCAATATCCCATACAGGATCACCGGGCCCGCAATCGTAAAGATTTTACAGCCGATTCCGAATACCTGTCCTTCCTTCTTATATTCAATTGCCGGTGCTGCCACAGAATTCGCAAAGCCTGTAATCGGAACCAGCGCACCGGCGCCGCCCCATTTTCCGATCTTTGGATAAAGGTTAAATCCGGTCAGAACCACGCTCAAAAGTACTAAAAGGAGTGAGGTCCATGCCCCGCAGGTATCCTGATCCATTCCTAAGGATTTGCAGTAATTCATGATTCCCTGTCCGATCATACAGATCACGCCTCCGGTAATGAAGGCCTTCGCCATATTGCTATACAGATTGTGAACCGGCGTCTTCTCCTTGACGTATTGTTCATAGGCCTTCGCCTGCTTCTGTTTCTGTTCCTGTGTCATCTTTTTGCCTCCTGTTGCCATACCGCTGTTACCAGCGGCTAAAATAATAGAGCAGTGCTCCGAATCCCTTTCCAAATGCCATTCCCAGAATCAGATACGGAATCGCCTTCAGAATCTTTACCCGCCGAATAAAAATCGGAAAAATATTCAGAATCTCCGCCAGCGCCATGTACCAGCAGCCCACGAAGATTCCGGAAAACAGACCGAAGACGGGAACCAGTACTGCTCCATATGGTATATGAATCTGATAGATAAAGAAAATATTTCCCAGGATTCCTCCTAACGCCGTGCATTCTTCATATAAAAGGACCTTATCTCCCGTATGTGTCCGATCTGCAAAATCGGATATCACACCCAGACCGATAATAAAGGAAAACAAGCCTCCTGCTACTGCCACACCTGCAGAGAAACCAATGATTCCCAGAAGGAGCTGCATCAACCATCCTGTCATTTTCCGCTTCCTCCCTGTCCTTTTGAAGCACGGCCTTTCGGACTGGGATTTCCGGCATCAATTTCTTCCTGCTCTCTGGAATAATTCTGAATCAATGTCATCTGCAGATCATTTTCATACAGCCTCATCTCTACCTCCATCGGCGTGGGATCCACAGAGAATTTCTTCCCGCCGAAGTGATTAAAGAATACCAGAATTCCCACCACAAGTCCTATGCTGTAAGTCAGCTCCAGTATTGTGAACCCGTCTGTTGGTCTCCCTGTAAGCAGTTCATAGATCTGCGCAAACATTTTTGTTGTAGAAACGTCATTATTAAATGCCATAATGGAAAATGCTGCTCCGATAAATGTCACCAGAATGATCCCGATGGTCTTCAGAACATGCAGCAGCCGGTTCGGTGTCTGACCATCTTCATAGGTAATGATGAAATCCACTTCTCCTACATTTTCTACGTCCGCTTCCGGATACAACTGATGGATCAGCTCGATGATCCGCAGCACCGACATCACATAACGCCGCTGTCCCTGATCCGGAATCTTTAAAACCTTCATTGTCTTCAGCCGGGCCAGTACGGCCGGATTCACACATTCCAGCGTAACAATATCTCCCAGAGTCACATCCCGTTTATCTACTTCAATGTCCTGCTCCGCTTTGATATAGATCTTATCTTTTACCGCAGACATACCCAGTTCCTCTCCGTTTCCTTTTTCCCCGATGGTATACCATATCCTTTTCGGGTTACACTATGCATCACCAAGGTCCCTTCACTGACTTTTCCCTCCTCAGAAACCACCTGATAATACCATACCCCTGCCAACACAGCTGCCAATACCACCAAAAGAAGACAGAACCGCAGCTTTTTTCTTGCCTTTTCCATACAGTTCCCACCTTTCATCATTTAAAAGTAGTATGGCTTCTGTCAGAAAAAATATACATGCTATGGTTCTGTCTTTTCATTTCTACATCCATTTTTATAAGCGATCCCGCATACTTCGCAGAATCTTTTTCTCCATCCGGGATACCTGCACCTGAGAGATTCCCAGTTTTTTTCCTACCTCTGACTGTGTCTGATTCGCAAAATACCGCAGATAGATCAACTGCCGTTCTTCTTTTCCCAGACTTTCTAAAAGCTTTGCCAGAACAATATGATTCAGAATCTCTTCTTCCTGCCCCTCCTTCGTCTCCAGTCGTTCGGAAAGCTGTACCTCCTTCCCGTCCTGCCGGTAGATCGGTTTTGACAGCGATTCAACCTCCCCGGCAGATTCCATTGCCATAACCAGGTCCTCTTCGGAAACCTGAAGAATCCCGGCTATTTCCTGCACCGTGGGTTCTCTGTGATGCTCCTTTTCATAAGCTTCCCTGGTCTGGCTTGCCTTATATGCCAGTTCCTTTAAGGTACGGCTGACCTTGATCATTCCGTCATCCCTTAGAAAACGCTTGATTTCTCCGGAAATCATCGGTACCGCATAGGTAGAGAACTTTACATCATATTCCAGATTGAATTTGTCAATCGCTTTTAAAAGGCCGATACTGCCAATCTGAAAAAGATCCTCCGCCTCCGTTCCCCTTCCATAGAATCTTTTTACTATGCACCAGACCAGACCGATATTTTCCTCTACCAGCTGTGCTCTCGCTTGTTCATCTCCCTCGTGTGAGCGTTTGATTAAAGCGATTGTGTGGTCCATAGCTCGCGTCCTTTTCCAATTCTTTTTGACATTTTCACGACTGTACCTACTCCCGGCTCTGAATCCACTCTCAGATCATCCATAAAAGCTTCCATAAAAGCGAATCCCATACCGGAACGGTCCAGTTCTGGGCGTGTAGTAAACATAGGCTCCATCGCCTGTGCTACATCCGCTATTCCTTTGCCCTGGTCCTCTACTTCTATCTGAAGCTCCTTTCCTACAATCCGGCATCGTATGATAATCTTTCGGATCTCATTTTCATAACCATGAATAATGGCATTTGTCACTGCCTCCGATACTGCCGTTTTTACATCGGATACCTCTTCTACCGTTGGATTGAGCTGGGTCATAAAGGCCGCCACCGCTACTCTTGCAAAGCCCTCATTCTCCGCACAGCTGTCAAATTTCAGTTCCATTTCATTCGTGTCTCGCATCACTCTACTCCTCCTCACATAACCGGATTATTTTCGCTACCCCTGACATATTCAGGATTTTCTTCATTCTCTCATTGGCATGCACTGCCCATACCTCACCGCCCAGCAGCCGGAGCGTTCTGTACCTGCCCATAATGACTCCAATACCTGAGCTGTCCATAAATTTTGTATCCGCAAAATCAAAAATCACATACCGGATATGCTTTTTACGGATTACTTCATCCGCCTCTTTTCGAATGGTTTCTGCACTGCAGTGGTCAACCTCCCCCGGAAGAAAGATCGTCAGACAATTCTCTTCCACATGATAATCCATATTCTGTCACTCCCCTGTTATTCATATTCCCTATGGCCATCTTTCTATAATATCGAAAAAAGGATATGCATCCTTCTGCATATCCTTTGTCTCTTTGTACTCTATTCTTCATCATCGGAATAGGAGCTGCCGAATACATTCGCCGCCTGTCCTTCCAGCCCTTTCTGAGCCTTCTGAGCATTCGAGGTATCCGGAAACAGCTCAATCACACGATTGTATTTTTCCTTTCCTTTATCCGCTTCACCTGCAGCTGTATAGGCGTCCGCCAGAGCCAGCAGCGCCTCCCCGTTTTCATATCCTTCCTGCATGGAGATAATATTTTCCAGTACAGTGATCTCGTTCGCCGTATCTCCGGAATCATGGTACTCCTCTGCCTGCCGGTAAAGCCGATTGCATACGGTCGGATAGATTTCCTCTGCCAGATCGCTATATCTCTGCAGCCCGGCCTCTCCCAGCTTGCCCGCATTCACCTTTCTCAGATTCTCGGCCATATCCGCATAACTATAGTCGCCGGAGGAATACTGCCTGGCAACCGTCATCAATGCTTCATAGCTTTCGATCGTGGATGCTGCGTCTGCCTGGGCTGCTTCTGCCAGATCTCCTGCAGTTCTGTAGCTTTCCAGTTCCTTCTTCAAGGCGCTGACCTGCGCCTTTTGCGACGCAATCTCCTGACTGTATTCTACCGACTGTCTGCTTTCATTCCTGGATCTGGTGGCTTCTACGGCCGGCACGATCAGAAACCAGACTACAGCTGCTCCGACCAGAAATCCAATCAGGATATTAAGAAAAGTCACAGATGCTGAATTATCCCGGACCACTGCCTGCGCCGGCTGAATGATGGTTTCATTCCCAAGCTGATATGTAACACTGTGCTCCTTCTCTTCCTTAAGGGCTGGTTCCTTCTTACGGCTTAAAGCATGCAGCTCGTGCAGATACCGCAGTGTCGTATCATCCGTAGTATCCAGATTATGTGCCCGTCTCAGCGCCTGTCTTGCCTTCGGATACTGCTCTGTCTTCAAATACAGGAGCGCCAGCAGCTGGTATGCCTTGACAAAAGAAGGATGTGCTGCCACCACCTTCTTCAGCTGGATAATTGCCATATCCTCCCCGCTTTGATTGCAATACACCAGACACTGATTATATTTTTTAATTGCCTGATTAATTTCTTCCAGTGCGGTCTGCTTTTCCTGTACACGGCTGATAAAATACTCTGCGATATTGCCATGTGCCTTAAAATTCTTACTGATAATCCATTCTACCAGAGCCTCTGCCACTTCCCCACGGCCATAGTATACCAGTCCCAGCAGATTCCTGGCATCAATGTTCTCCCGATTATACTGCAGGCTCCTCCTGAGAGATGCCATAGCGCCGGTCAGATCCCTTATCTTTGCCTTTTTCAGTCCATCATTATACCAATAGTTTGACTGATACTCGAGTCTTTTCCGATATTCCACTTGTATTCCCCACAATCTCTGATGATTCTAACCTTTGTGCTTTACTTTGACTGGCGCATCATTTCCCGCAGAATCTCTGTCATATCTGTCAGATCCTCCTGATAGACCGCGTCCTCGATCTGCTCTACTTCCAGACTTGGTTTGAATTTCTTCAGTTCCTCATCAAAATCTAACATGATATCTGCCTCCCCAACAGTTCTTCCAACATACCGGCCAGATAAAGAGAACCCAGACAATACAGCCTGCCTTCTATCCCTTTTTCCGCAAGGGCTGTCTCGAATGCTTTCTTCAGAGACGGCTCCGGTATGACCTTTTGATCCGTATATGTCCGAAACAATCTTGTAAGTGTTTCTATCTCTGTCTTTCGTTTATCTTCAATTTCTGTAAGAATATAAGTATCCGCCTGTACTTCACTGCAGAGACAGCGGATCATTTCTTCATATTCTTTATCCTTTACGGCTGAAAAGAGAATCACCCGTTTTCCTGTCGTATGCTGCGCCTTCAGTGTCCGGGAAAATGCTTCTATTGCACCGATATTATGAGCTCCGTCCAGAAATACATTCGGCAGAATCTCCTCCATCCGTCCTTCCCAGTGCACCTGTGCCAGCACCTTCTGCCACTGCAGCAGATGCTTGTCCTCTCCATATAGAATCTCCATTCCGGTCAAAGCCAGCATGGCATTTTCTGCCTGGTAGATTCCCGGATTTGCAAGTGTCCATACGGTATTTTCATAATACGCATTCAAACTTGAAAATGCAATATCTTTTTCCGTGATTTTAAGAATTTCGTACGCATTTTTCCCGATTTCTCTACATGGTGCGTGCCGCTTCGCCGCATATTCCCGTAATACGCGGGCACTTTCCTCCTGTGTACCATCATATACAAGAGGGACGCCCTCTTTGATAATCCCAGCCTTCTCACCGGCAATTTCTGCAATCGTATTTCCCAGATACTGCATATGATCCATGCTGATTGAAGTGATCACCGTAAGTGCCGGCTTCCGGAATACATTAGTTGCATCCAGCCTTCCGCCAAGACCTGTTTCCAGCACAATGTCCTCGACCTTTTTTTCTTTGAATGTCCACATTGCCATTCCAAACAGGAATTCAAAAAATGTCGGGTGCGCCAGTCCTTCTGCTTTCATCCTTTCAATCGTACGCTGTACCGCCTGAAAGCTTTCTATGAACTCTTCGTCACTGACCTCTTTTCCATCGATCCGGATCCGTTCATTCATTTTCACCAGGTGCGGTGAAAAGAAACTGCCTACCCGCCTGCCCTCACTTTTCAGCAGTTCCTGCAGATACATGCAGACAGATCCCTTTCCATTCGTCCCCGCCACATGGATGATCCGGGCCGGAAACATTCCTTCGCCACAGCCAAGAAGCTCCAGAAATCTTCTGGTATGGCCAAGGGAATTCTTACTGGTGAATTTAGGAATATCAGAAATATATTTTTCAGCTGTCTGATAGTCAGTTTTCTTCTGCATTCTGTTCTTCCTCTTCTTTATCGGCCCAGTCCTCCTGCATACCGTCTTCCGTGCTCTCTTTCAATTCACCGTTTTCATATACATATACGGCCGATGTACGGAAAATCGTATTGCTCGACCCCACCTGGCTGATGGTAATCTCATCGCCCTCTTCGAATTCTGCTTCCTTCAGATCAATTCTGGTATTATTCAGGAAAGCAGAGCTCTGCTTTTCTCCGTTGATATAGACTTTACTATACTTGGTAAAGTTATCCCCGTAGATGCTGACCGATCCATCCAGATGCGACACCAGATTATTGATATGCACATCCTTGACGCCCATCTCCATATAGCCTCCGATCTCCGGTACTTCTCCCTGATATACATACTGCTTTCCATACAGCATATCATACTGCAGAAGCTCCAGATCGGACAGATAGTTCTTGGTCTTCCGTCTCTCCTGATGGTAATTGAATATCGTTCCCGAATGGATTCCCAACCGTTCAAATACCTCTGACATGATCTGATAGGACGGAATATTTCTGTCCTCTTTCTTCAGTCCGATATTATCCCAGATCACGTAATTTGTATTATAAAGATAACGGCTCTTCAGATCCTTTACCGCAAGGCCCATGGTCGGTAAATGATCTCCATAGAATACAATCACCGTTGGCTCATTACGCTTTTCCATTTCTTCTACCAGATGTCCTGCAAAAGCATCCATCTCATATACCTGGTTGACATAATATTCCCATTTATTTTTTGTTGCCTCATCCATATCTCCGTTCAGCTTGATCCTCGGATTCTCCAGCACCTGCTCCTCCGGGTAGTCTCCATGTCCCTGTACGCTGACGCAGAAGACAAAGTCTCTATTTTCATCCGAGTCCATAGCCTCCAGAATGTGATCCACAAGAATATCATCCTTTGCCCAGCCATTTTCAGTAAACTGCAGAATATTCATAAATTCTTTACTGGTATAGCTGTCAAATCCCATATTGTTATACACCTTGGCACGGCTGTAGAAATTTCCGCCATTATTATGGAGTGCGTGTGTCCCGTATCCCAGCGCTTCCAGTGCCGATGCGGCACTCTCACACTGCTGCTCCTTGACATAGGTCTTATACGGATACTCACCTGGTCCGAAATAACGCATGTTCATGCCCGTAAGTACCTCAAACTCCGTGTTCGCCGTTCCGGCTCCAACGGATGGAACCTTAAAGTATCCGGAAGAATATTTCTCATACATTTTCCGCAGATTCGGAACCGGATCCTCTGATGTCTCAAAAAATTCTACCTCCTCCGGATCAAAATAGGACTCCAGCTGTACGACAATAATATTCGGCATCACGTCGCTGTCCATTTCATTTCGCGTTATCGTACCGTCCTGGCTGATCTTATTCATTGCCTGCTTACTATACCCGTTCGGCTCATCGATCCCGGTATTAAACAGACTTGCACTGAAGCAGTATGGGAATCCATAATCCTCGTAGGCAAATGCAATATTTCCAAAATATGTTGAAATGACTCTGTTCTCTATTGCATATTTTGTCACGATACTGTAGAGGATACCACATACGGCAATTCCTCCAAGAGCGATCCACCTGTGCATCTTTCCGGTATACTGACCGCCCCGGCGCCACATGGCCACAATCCATACGACCAGTGCACCGATACCAACTGACAATGCAGCCAGCTCAAGCGGATCAAAATAATTATCAATAATAGCAATTGCTTCTGCCATTACCTTCAGATCCTGTGCATTGAACGGAGTTACACGCTTGATCAGCATATATCCGTTCGTAACACCCAGCACCAGCCAGAATACGCTGAGCAATATTCTGGCAAATACCCTTCTTTTCATCAGATAGACGATTGAAAACGTGAGAAAAATCAAAAAAGCATTATATAGAAATACTGCCGGTGTCTGCACCATAAAATCCCACGCCTCAAACGCCGAATGTCTGGAAATCGCTTCAATGCAGAATTCCAGAAAGCATGCCAGCACTGCATGCAGCAGCAGTGACAAATGATTCATCCACCGATACACCGGCTGCATTTTCTTCGCAAATGCGCTGTTCCGCCGTTTTTCCAAAATCATATTACGCCGTTCTCTGCGCTGTCTGAAATACGTCTTTATGTCCTTCCTCTTGAGATTTCTGACCTTCCCCCACATTCCTTTGATGTCCGGTTTTCGAAATCTTTTCATGAATGAAACCCTCTCGCTTAATTTAAGTTTACACACTATTTACGAAGCTGGTTCAGTCTTTCCTTTACCTGCGCCATCATCTGTGTGTATGTTTCCAGTTTTCCCTTCTCTTCATCTATTTTCGCCTGCGGCGCCTTGCTCATGAACTTTTCATTGTTCAGCATGCCATTCACACGTGCCAGCTCCTTCTGCAGACGCTCTTCTTCCTTCTGAAGCCGTGCAGTCTCCTGCTCGAAATCAATCAGATCGGATAATGGCATATATACGGTCGCATCCGGTACCACTACAGAAACAGCATCATCCTCGATGCCTTCCTTTGTTCCGGATACAATCATTTCGCTGGCACTCATCAGCGGCAGTACGGAATCCGTCAATCCGATAAAACCGGCGCACAGCTCCGCCTCCTGGCATACTACGTATACCTTTGCTTTTCGGCTGTTCGGTACGTTCATCTCCGCCCGCGCATTTCTGACACCGCGGATGATTTCCTTCATGTGATCCATCAGCTTCTCAGCCTCCGCATCATACCATGCTTCATCGTATACCGGCCAACTGGAAATCATCAGGGATTCTTCCTCCGGTACCAGTACGCTGTAGATTTCTTCCGTTATGAACGGCATATACGGATGCAGCAGCTTCAGTGCATCGCCAAGTACCTTTTTCAGTGTCCAGAGCGCGCTGTTTGCGGACACCGGATTCTCTTCTGCATGATACATGCGATATTTTACCAGCTCGATATACCAGTCACAGAATTCATCCCAGATAAAATCATATACCTTCTGTACGGCAATGCCCAGCTCGAATTTGTCCATATTTTCCGTCATATCCCGGATCAGCGTATTCACTTTTGACAGAATCCAGCGGTCTGCCATTGCCAGATCTTCCTTCTGCGGCTCCGTAATATCCTTTCCTTCCATATTCATCATAATAAATCTGGAAGCATTCCATACTTTATTCGCAAAGTTCCGGCTGTTTTCCACACGTTCCTCATAGAAACGCATATCATTTCCTGCTGCATTTCCCGTTACAATCGTCAGACGCAGTGCATCCGCACCGTATTTATCAATGATTTCCAGCGGATCAATACCATTTCCTAAGGATTTACTCATCTTACGTCCCAGTGCATCCCGAACCAGACCATGAATCAATACCGTATGGAATGGTGACTTTCCGGTATGCTCAAATCCGGAAAATACCATACGAATAACCCAGAAGAAGATAATGTCATATCCGGTTACCAGTACATCGGTCGGATAGAAATAATCCAGATCCTCTGTTTTCTCCGGCCATCCCAGTGTAGAAAATGGCCACAGTGCGGAGCTGAACCAGGTATCCAGTGTATCCTCATCCTGCGTAAAATGGGTACAGCCGCAATGCGGACACTTCTCAGGAACCTCTCTTGCTACGACAAATTCACCGCATTCATCACAGTAATAAGCCGGAATCCGATGTCCCCACCAGATCTGTCTGGAGATACACCAGTCCTTGATATTCTCCAGCCAGTGCAGATAGATCTTATTAAACCGCTCCGGTACAAACCGTAATTCACCTGTTTCCAGTGCCTTGATCGCCGGCTTTGCCAGCTCCTCCATCTTTACAAACCACTGCTGCTTGATCAACGGCTCTACTGTCGTACCGCAGCGGTCATGCGTTCCTACATTATGAGAATGAGGTTCGATCTTTACCAGATAGCCCTGCTCCTCCAGATCCTTTACGATTGCCTTTCTGGCCTCATAGCGCTCCATACCGGCGTATTTTCCGCCCTTTTCATTGATCGTTGCATCATCGTTCATGATGTTGATTTCTTCCAGGTTATGGCGCTTACCTACTTCGAAGTCATTCGGATCGTGCGCCGGGGTAATCTTTACGGCACCGGTACCAAATTCTTTATCTACATAATAATCTGCAACAACCGGAATCTCTTTATTCACAAGCGGAAGCAGAACCTTCTTCCCTACGATATCTTTATATCTCTCATCATCCGGATGAACGGCAATCGCTGTATCACCCAGCATCGTTTCCGGACGGGTAGTGGCAATCTCCAGGAAGCGGTCTGTTCCAATGATAGGATACTTGATATGCCAGAAATGTCCATCCTGTTCCTCATGTTCTACCTCTGCATCAGAAAGGGAGGTCTTACACTTCGGACACCAGTTAATGATCCGGGAGCCTTTGTAAATATATCCCTTTTCATATAGCTTGATGAACACCTCTTCTACCGCCTTGGAACATCCTTCGTCCATGGTAAAACGCTCTCTGTCCCAATCGCAGGAGATACCGAGCTTCTTCAGCTGTGTCTCAATCGTTCCGGCATACTCCTCCTTCCACTGCCAGGTCCGGGCGAGGAAGCCCTCACGCCCCAGCTCCTTCTTATCAATCCCTTCTTCCTTCAGCTGATTGGTAACCTTTACCTCAGTTGAAATCGCTGCATGGTCCGTCCCCGGAATCCACAGTGCATTATAGCCCTGCATTCTCTTATAACGGATCAGGATATCCTGCAGCGTATTGTCAAAGGCATGTCCCATATGAAGCTTACCTGTAATATTCGGCGGCGGCATTACCGTTGTAAACGGCTTTCTGCTCCGATCTACCTCTGCGTGAAAATATTTCTTTTCACACCATTTGTCATATAATTTTGGTTCAATTTCTTTTGGATTATACGTTTTTTCCAAAATCTTACCCATACTGTCTCCTCCCTGAATTTCCTGTAAAAATAAAACAGCCCTTTACATTTCTGTAAAGGGCGAATTTCCGCGGTACCACCTTTATTCATATGAAGAAATCCTCCGCTTCTCCGGCAGACTGCTCCATACCTCTTGCGTTCTATAACGGGAACTCCCGTGATCTCTTACTCACTGCACGCCCATACAGCTTCAGAAATCCGGCTCCAAAGCTACCTTCCACAGCGCCTTCCTGCAATCACCTTTCAGCCCGTGGATGATTCTCTCTTTCAGGGACGGATGTGTACTCCTCTTTCTCAACACCTTTAAACTAATGTTAATAATAGCCGGGAAATCTACGTTTGTCAAGAGACTCCCTCAAACTTTAAAAATCCTTAAGAATCACCTTTTTTTCCTATGAATTGTAATCTTTTCCGAGATATGTTATACTGAATAACAGATAAATAACATTAGGAAGGGAAGTTTATTATTATGAATCAGTACGTTGATTACATTGTCGAACAGACAAAAAAATTATTATCCATTGACAGCCCGTCCGGCTATACAAGAGAAGTTACCAAGTATCTGATGGACGAGTTTACCCGTCTTGGCTATGCACCTCAAATGACCGTAAAGGGTGGTGTACTCGTTGACCTGGGCGGCGCTGACAAGGAAAATGCCGTATTTCTGGAAGCACACGTAGATACTCTTGGCGGTATGGTTGCAGAAGTGAAATCCAATGGCGCTCTTCGCATCACCAACATTGGCGGTATGAATGCCAACAATGCAGAAGCTGAGAACTGCCGCGTTGTCACACGCTTCAACGGTTCTTATGAAGGTACCTGCCAGCTTGCCAACGCTTCCGTTCATGTAAACGGCGAATACAGCAGCACCAAGCGCACCTTTGATTCCGTGGAAATCGTACTGGATGAAAAAACAGACAGCAAAGAGACCACAGAAAAGCTGGGCATCTGCACAGGTGACTATGTATGCTTTGATCCAAGAACACGTGTAACAGAAAAAGGTTATATCAAGAGTCGTTTCCTGGATGACAAATTAAGCGCAGGTATCCTTCTTGGATATGCAAAATATTTAAAGGATGAAAACGTAACACCAGCCAGAGGCATTTACGAACACTTTACCGTATATGAAGAAGTTGGTCACGGCGGTGCCGCTTCTGTACCGGCAGGTGTAACGGAAGCGATCTCTGTTGATATGGGCTGCGTTGGCGACGGTCTTGCCTGCACCGAGCATCAGGTATCCATCTGTACCAAGGACAGCGGCGGACCATACTGCTATGATCTGGTAACTGCTCTGGTAACTGCTGCAAAGGAGAATAACATTGACTACGCTCTGGATGTATATCCACATTACGGTTCTGATGTAGAAGCAACCTTAAGCGCCGGTTATGATCTCCGCCACGGTCTGATCGGACCAGGCGTATACGCTTCTCACGGCTATGAAAGGAGCCATAAAGACGGCGTAGCGAATACCTTCGGATTGATTAAAGCATATCTGGGATAATACCTTTTCCCGGCTGAAATCCGGAAGCAGTCCAAAGATTATGTAAACCTCTAAACTGATGTAATGCAAAATTACTCAGTTTAGAGGTTTATTTTTTTTGCCAGGCATGCGATAAAAATCAGATTTCCCAATTGATATGATAAATCTTAGCCGGACGCCCCCGCATATGCTCCGACTTTTGCAGCACAGCTGCCGCAAAGCCTGCCGTCTCCAGATTTTTAAGGATGCGGCTTGCCTCCCGTACAGTAATGTGGAAATTATCTGCCAGCTCACGGCTCGTAATCTCCCTTTTGTCAAGCAGACATAATAACCGGTTCAGCCTGTGGATCACCATAGTCGATAAGGATGCCTGCTTAGCCACCGCCTGCAGATGTGGATTCACCATATCACTTGTAAGAACTGTTTTTCCTTTATCCAAAGGTCCTGTCAAATGCTTTTCCTCATCTACCAGGAACGCATCGCCCGATCCGTCAGCGGCCCTCCAGGCATACACGATATTTTTCAGCACCTCTTCAATCGTATGACCGATTCCATAAGAAACTGTCAAATCAAAATCCACAGAATCCTTCAAATATTCTGAAAGTTCACTGCTCTGAAAATCCTTCGTAAGATGCGATACTACTGTTTTTTCCGTAATTACCAGTAAGCCCTCACGCTTTTTTTGAATCAGGAAGTTCAGATCATGTTCCTTTGCAAAATCCATAAGTGTCTTATGGATATTCAACTCCTGGTATTCATTCCACCCTCCCTCTTCTGGTTTCGTAGGCGTAACCAAAATACCCGCCGGCAGATGTGCAGTTATCTTGTCAAGCTTAATTTTTGCCAGAAGATGCTCCACCATCTGATGCGCATATTCGTCCGATATGGCAGCAAATACACAGGGAATCTTTAACCTTTTAAGCCTCTCCACAATGCTGCTGTAACGGCAGATCACCATATCGAGTTTGTCTTCCTCCCAAAGTTTTTTTATCTGAGACACACACCTTTCCTCAATTTTGTGGAGTTCTTCAACCGATGCCTGCTCCAGCCATTTATTAAAATGAGGAAACATATCATTCACACTTTTTCTCTGTATAAGCTCCATAACAGACGCATTCGGTGAAATACAGACAAACACGTCAAAAATAATCCGATCCGGCTCCAGCCTGCGGTTCTCGATCAAAAGCTTCAGTGGTATTTTATAGAAATTTTCATTATCTGTACCAAGAGACAGTATCGGCTTTAGTGTACCCTTTACCTCTTTCCTTAATACCGTTTCCACTACAATACCAGTCGTCATAATTCCATCTGCCCAATGTGCATGCTCCTGATACAGTGTTCTAAGCTCGGAAAAATGCTTATATTCTACGATACGGTAAATAACATTATCCGAATGCATTTTAAAAATATCATCCATATACCTTGAAAGATATTCTGTCGTTATAATAAGAATCTGATATGCCATAGAAACCTCCCGTTTACTTTTCTTCTATTTTATTATTGCTCACATTCTTCCATAATTCAATATTAATCTTCTTAAAATGCTGATAGATAATAATTTCACGATTTTTTTTGTGTATTTTAGACAAAGATTATTTCGATA
>DNJM01000160.1:5189-13984 GCA_003489085.1 Lachnospiraceae bacterium | reverse complement strand
AAAACAGCAAAAGAAAGGAAAAGTTTTAGAAAAAATGCACAAAAAATGTGAATAAGCTGAAAATATATTGACAAAAAACGACAAATGATTTAGAATCTATATCATAAAGTATAGATTCTAAATCAAAACAAAGGAGAAACAGGAGGAAGAAAAAATGGATGCTGTAAAGAATATGAACGGTACAGTATGGGTATTTGCAGTCATATTAATTGGAATGGTAGTGGTACAGTCACTGCTGTTCTTAAGACTGGCACTGAACTTCAATAAGAAGAATAAGGTAGTAACGAAGGATGAGATCAGCCTGGCGGCAAAGACCGGAGCGGTTGCGGCAATCGGACCGGCATTGTCAACGGTTACCATTGCATTATCTCTCATCGTTATGGTTGGTTCCGGAGCAACCTTCTTAAGATGTGGTGTCATCGGAGCACCGGCTTGGGAGCTTATGATGGCAGGTATTTCCAGTCAGACAGTAGGCGTAGAATTCGGCACACCGGAATTTACAGAAGCAGTTTTCACACTTTGTATCTACGGTATGACACTTGCATCCGCACCGTACTTTATCAATACGATCATTACACTGAAACCTCTGGACAAGGCTGCAGCGAAAAGTGCGGAAAAGAAATCTGGTCCAAACTTCATGAACTATGTAGGAAATGCAGCTATGATGGGACTCCTTGGATACTCTGTGATTGATTATTTCAAGGCAATTCCGAGTGCAGCAGCAATTATTTCAGCAGGTATTACCGGTTATGTTCTGTCACAGATCAGTAAGAAGACCGGAAACAAGACACTGGCCAGCCTGAGTATGGCAATTGGTATGATCGTTGCTATGGTTGTTGGGCAGGTAGTTACAATGATCATGGCTTAGGAGGAGACAGATTATGAGTGAAAAAGTGAATGTACAGAATACAGATGCAGTTCAGAAAGATTATACAGAGCACTTTGTGCCGCAGGTACATAGAATCGGACGTTCTACCATGGCAATTGCCTTCGTGCTTGCGTTCCTGCCGGTTATTTTCTTTATACTGGTAAAGGGCTATAGGATGCCGGTATCCAGTTATGTGAGTGTAACGATTGCGATCAGCAGTATTGGTATCGGTATGTGGCTGACAGAGCCTATTTCTTACTGGCCGGTACTTGGCAGTGCCGGTACCTATATCGGTTATCTGTCCGGTAACGTAGGTGCAATGAGATTCCCGGTAGCATTGAACCTGCAGTCCACATTGAATGCCAGCATTAATACTCCAAGAGGACAGATCGTAACGATCGTTGGTATTGTAGCTTCTGTAGTAATGAATCTGGTGATTCTTCTGGTTACGGTTTTAGCTGGTGACTGGATCGTAGGTATCCTGCCGGCAGTTGTTATTGCATCCTTCTCCTTTGTTATGGCTGGCCTTTTTGGATGTATGATAATTATGCGCTGGGATGGTGAAGACGGAATCGTAAAAGGTTTCATCAACAGTCTTCCATATCTGGTATTGGCGATTATCATTAAGATCATTTCCAGCAAGGTAGCTGCTCTGATGACATGGGGAATGGCACTTTCAGTAGGAGCCTGTATCTTACTGGCATATGTATTCTATAAGAGAGACTGTAAGAAAGCAGGACAATAATTCAGCCCCCTAATATTTTAATAGTTCCTATAGATTTTGCCGGGCAGGAAGAGAAGCACTTTCTGTCCGACAAGGCGTATTGATCCAGAAAGAAAGGTGACTTGTTATGAAATTTATCGATATGCATTGTGATTCACTGATGCAGCTGTTCTTCCAGGATAAGGAAAAGGCGGATTTATTCAGCTCAGCAGCTACATCGGTTGACTTTAAGAGAATGAAGGAAGGAGATCAGCTGGCGCAGTTTTTCGCAGTATTCCTTCCACCGGTAGAAGGATATAAGATGATGGGAATCGAGCCGGTTCCGGATGACGTTTATATCCAGGCGCTGCATGATGCTTTGATGAAAAATCTGGAGCAGTATCCGGAGACAATCGCGCTGGCGAAGAATGCGGCAGATATTAAGGCGAATCTGGCAGCCGGAAAAATGTCTGCAGTGCTTACCATGGAAGATGGACGCGCGGTAGACGGAAAGATGGAGAAGATAAAAGAATTCTATGATATGGGATTCCGCGCACTTTCTCTGACCTGGAATGCACATAACTGTTTTGGCGCACCGAATTCTAAAGATTCGGTTATTATGCAGGAAGGCCTTACAGACTTCGGAAAAGAAGCAATTGTCTATATGCAGGAGCTGGGAATGCTGGTAGACGTGTCCCATCTGTCTGACGGTGGTTTTTATGATGTGGCCAAGATCTGTAAAAAACCATTTGTGGCAACCCATTCCAATGCAAGAGCACTTTGCCCGCACCAGAGAAATCTGACGGATGATATGATTAAAATTCTTGGAAATGCCGGCGGTGCAACCGGAATTAACTTTGGACCGGAGTTCTTAAACGAAGATATTACCTGCAAGGACAGTACAGCTGCTCTGATGGCAAAGCATGCACGTCATATTGCTGATGTAGGCGGTATTGATTGTGTAGGTATCGGTTCTGATTTCGATGGAATCATGGGAAATCTGGAAATCAGCGACTGCTCTAAGCTGGCAGTTCTGGAAAGCGCACTGGTAAAGGAAGGCTTTTCCGGCGATGAGATTGAGAAAATCTTCTATAAGAATGTATTGCGTGTTATGGAAGATGCTATGAAATAAATTAAAGAGAGAGGTATGATTCATATGATAGAGATCAGTACGACAAAGGCTCCGGCAGCGATCGGACCGTATTCACAGGGATTCATTTATAAAGATACAGTATATACTTCCGGTCAGATCCCGGTAAATCCGGAAACCGGAGAAGTACCGGAGGGAATCAAGGCACAGGCCGGGCAGAGCTGTAAAAATGTAGGTGCACTGCTGGAAGCAGCCGGAACAGATTTTTCTCATGTCATCAAGACAACCTGTTTCCTGGCAGATATGGCAGATTTTGCGGAATTCAATGCGGTCTATGCAGAATATTTCGTATCCAAACCGGCCAGAAGCTGTGTTGCGGTAAAGGATTTACCAAAGGGTGTTCTTTGTGAAATAGAGGCCATTGCAGAAAAGTAACATCGTATTCCGGTAAAGGGCTCCGAAGGCAGCCGTGCATATAGTGCACAGCATGTTTCTTCCGGAGCCTTTTTTGTTGGTCAGTAAAGCCGGACTGCACGGCCGGCAAATTTCATTCATACTCGGAGGGATTTGCTCATAGGATGTATCAGTAAATCAAGGGGGTAGGAACATGAATACGTTTCATTTATATAAGGACATCGAAGCCCGGACCAATGGTGAAATCTACATAGGCGTGGTAGGGCCGGTCAGAACAGGAAAGTCTACTTTTATTAAGCGTTTTATGGACTTGTTGGTACTGCCGAAGATGAAGGATGAGCATGACAAGGAGCGTACAAGAGATGAGCTGCCACAGTCGGCTTCCGGGAAAACAATCATGACAACAGAACCGAAATTCGTGCCCAAGGAGGCGGCACAGATTCAGCTGGATGAGGATATTGCAGTGAAGATCCGTCTGATTGACTGTGTGGGATATATGGTAGACGGCGCGGCCGGGCATGTAGAGAACAATGAGGAACGAATGGTAAAGACACCCTGGTTTGACTACGAAATCCCCTTTACCAAAGCGGCCGGAATCGGAACCAAAAAGGTCATTCATGATCATTCTACGATCGGAATTGTCATTACAACAGATGGCAGTATCGGAGACATCCCGAGGGAAAATTATAAAGAACCGGAGGGAAAAACAATTCGGGAGCTGCAGGAAATCGGCAAACCATTCATTGTTCTGGTAAATACGAAAAAGCCGTATAGTCCGGAGGCACAGGCAGCAGCGGATGAAATCATGAAAAACTATGGTGTCAGTGCCATGCCGGTGAACTGTGAGCAGTTGCGGGAAGAGGATATTCATAAAATCATGCAGAATGTGCTTTATGAGTTCCCGGTATCAGAGATTCAGTTTTTTGTGCCGAAGTGGGTGGAAATGCTGCCGCGGGATCACAAGATCCGGCAGGATCTGCTGGAGCACGTACGGGAAGTGATGGAAACTCTGAATGAGATCAAGGATGCTGCCGCGGGGATTACACAGCCGGACAGTCCCTATATTGAAGAAATGAAAATAGATGCAATCGGTATGGATAATGGCTGTGTAAAGATCCGGATTCAGATTGCGGATGCATTTTACTATGAAATGCTGAGTGAACTGACCGGTACGGAAATAGCCGGGGAATATGATCTGATCAGTACCATGAAACAGCTTTCCGGTCTGAAAAATGAATATGAACAAGTAAAGGATGCCATGAATGCAGTAAAAATGAAAGGATATGGTGTTGTAAATCCAAAACGGGAGGAGATTCATCTGGAGGCTCCCGTCATCATTAAGCAGGGGAATAAGTATGGGGTCAAGATCCATGCCCAGGCACCGTCCATTCATATGATCCGCGCCAATATTGAAAGTGAAATTGCCCCTATTGTCGGAAATGAGCAGCAGGCGCAGGATCTGGTGGAATTTCTGAAGAAGGAGTCCGATACAGAGAATGGTATCTGGAATACGAATATTTTCGGCAAATCGGTAGAAGAGCTTGTGCAGGATGGTATGCATAATAAAATAGCCATGATTAACGATGAAAGTCAGGTAAAGCTGCAGGATACGATGCAGAAGATCGTTAATGACAGTAACGGCGGACTGGTCTGTATTATTATTTAGCCGGGAACAGGAAGTTCCGACTGCGGCAGAAAGTAGGGACTTCCTTGAATTTATACTTGAATCAGCGCGTCAGGTGGGGTATACTGAATGCGTTGTCAGAAAAAGGAACCATAAGATGAAGGTGAATACAATGATTTATTTCAACTGTGATTATAATGAAGGTGCGCATCCGCGTATTTTGGAAAAACTGATGGAAACCAATCTGGAACAGACGATAGGATATGGTGAGGACGAATACTGTGCAAAGGCAAGGGAAGCGATCCGGGAGGC
The DNA here is from genome assembly GCA_003489085.1 of Lachnospiraceae bacterium. Lineage (GTDB taxonomy): Bacteria > Bacillota > Clostridia > Lachnospirales > Lachnospiraceae > DNJM01. The sequence goes on along the minus strand of DNJM01000160.1, from coordinate 8,973 downwards.
ATGTCATATGCCCGAGGCCGAGGTACACTTTCTGGTAGGCGGTACACAGACGAATGCGGTCGTGATTAAATCCTTGCTCCGGCCGCATCAGGCGGTGCTGTGCGTGGACAGCGGTCATATTAATGTACATGAGAGCGGTGCAATTGAGGCGACCGGGCACAAAGTGATGGCGCTGAAGGGAGAAAATGGCAAGCTGACCGCAGCACAGGTGCAGGAGGCATATGATCTGCACTGGAATGACGGAACTCATGAGCATATGACCCAGCCTAAGATGGTGTACATTTCCCATCCGACAGAATATGGTACCTTATATACGAAATCCGAGCTGGAAGAGCTCCGGGCGGTCTGCCGGAGATGTAACCTGTATCTTTTCCTGGATGGTGCCAGAATGGGATATGGATTATGTGCAGAGAAAACGGATGTGGATCTGGAGACGATAGCGATGAATACAGATGTGTTCTATATTGGCGGAACCAAGGTAGGAGCTCTGTTCGGAGAGGCGGTCGTATTTTCTAATACGGCAATCACGGAGGATTTCCGGTATCTGATCAAGCAGAATGGAGGTATGCTGGCAAAGGGGCGTCTTTTGGGGCTGCAGTTCCTGGAGCTGTTCCGGGACGGTCTGTATTTTGAAATTTCCCGGCATGCGATTGCCATGGCGGAACTTCTGAAGGAGGGATTCCGGGAGGCCGGATATGAATTCTTTTATGAAAGCCCGACGAATCAGCAGTTTGTCATTATGGAAGACGATAAGTGGAAGATGCTCACAGAAAGGTATGGATTTGAGTATATTTCCAGATATGATGAAACGCGGAGTGTCATCAGGTTCTGTACCAGCTGGGCAACAAAAGAAGAAAATGTCAGGCATCTGATTGCAGACGTGAAAGCACTTTAGGAAGAAACTATCCGGGAGGTCATATATGATACTGGTAACAGGGGGAAAATATCAGGGAAAGACGGCATTTGCCAGAGAGCATTTTGCCGGTCGGAAAATAATGGAAGCATATGATGAAACGATTGCGAAGCGGTTAGAATGCGGCATGGATATTCTGGAGGAAACGAAGAAGGATCTGAACGAATATCCGGATAGTGTATTCATACTGAACGAAATCGGCGGCGGTGTGACTCCGGTAGATGCAGGGGAACGTCAGCTGCGCGATGCGGTAGGACAGGCCGGCTGCTTTCTTGCAGGGCAGGCACTGGAGGTGTATCGTGTAACGGCGGGACTTGCACTTCGGTTAAAATAAACACGAAATAACAAAAGAAAATCTAAAGGAGACGACACATGAAACAAGAGAAGAAAATGGCAACACCATATGACCTGGACGGCAGACTTCCGCTTAGCCAGGCAATCCCACTTGGTCTGCAGCATGTTCTTGCAATGTTTGTGGGAAATCTGACACCTTTGATTCTGATTACCGGCGGTGCGGGCTGTGCAATTGAAGACAGTGCACTTCTGGTAGCACTTTTACAGAATGCGATGCTGATTGCAGGTATCGTGACGCTGGTACAGTTATTTACCATCGGACCGGTCGGAGGAAAGTTGCCGATCGTCATGGGAACCAGCTCCGGATTTATTGGTGTGTGCAAGAGCGTAGCAGCAGTGATGGGCGGCGGTGTGGTTGCCTACGGTGCAATTATGGCAGCATCCTTTATCGGAGGAATATTTGAGACAATTTTAGGTTCTTCCTTAAAGCCGCTGAGAAAATTTTTCCCGGCAGTGGTAACCGGAACGGTAGTGCTTTCTATCGGTCTGTCCCTGATCTCAGTAGGAGTAGGCTCCTTCGGCGGCGGCAGCAGTGCGGGCGATTATGGTTCTCTTGAGAATCTTTTTGTCGGTCTGGTTGTGTTGATCGTAATTATTGTGCTGAAGCATTGCACCAAGGGAATTACCAGCTATTCCTCTATTCTGATCGGAATTATTGTAGGTTATATTCTGGTAGCCGTGATGGCACAGTTCCTGCCGACCACATTTACTTATGTAAATGCAGATGGAGAAACGGTGGAAGCGATGAAGGCATGGGTGCTGAATTGGGATAAGGTAGCGGAAGCAAGCTGGTTTGCCGTACCGAAGCTGATGCCGGTGAAGTTTGTATTCGATGCAAGAGCGATCGTGCCGATTGGCATTATGTTCATTGTAACAGCGGTGGAGACGGTTGGAGATATTTCCGGGATTACGGAAGGCGGTCTGGGAAGAGAAGCGACGGATAAGGAGCTGGCCGGCGGCGTAATGTGTGATGGTCTGGGATCCTCTCTGGCAGCCATATTCGGTGTGCTGCCGAATACTTCTTTCAGTCAGAATGTTGGCCTGGTAGCGATGACAAAGGTAGTGAACCGCTTTGCAATTGCAATGGGAGCAATTTTCCTGATTCTGTGCGGATTATTTCCGAAGCTGGCGGCGCTGATTTCCATTATGCCGCAGAGTGTGCTTGGCGGAGCAGCGGTTATGATGTTTTCCTCCATTGTGGTCAGCGGAATTCAGCTGGTAACAAAGGAACCAATGACAGCAAGGAATATTACGATTTTATCCGTAGCACTTGGTCTGGGATATGGTCTGGGTGCAAATACACAGATTCTGGCACATCTGCCGGAGCAGGTGCAGTTGATCTTCGGCGGCTCCGGAATTGTACCGGCTGCGCTGGTGGCGATTCTTTTAAATGTGATTCTGCCGAAGAAAAAAGAAGAAAAATAGAGAATGCAGAATGAAAAACCGGCTGTTTTCCAATGAAATAAGATGGAAAACAGCCGGTTTTTGAATGTATGGGAAATTTCTGAAAAATGTATCAGTTAACGGAAGGTCAGGCTGGTATCGCTCATGGAATCCACAATAGCAAGGGATTCAACGCGGATGCCCATATCACGGATCTTTCTGCCGCCGTCCTGAAAGCCCTTTTCGATTACAATACCGGCTCCCTCAATAGAAGCTCCGGCAGATTTTACGATATCAATCAGTCCCAGCAGAGCGCAGCCGTTGGCAAGAAAATCATCGATGATCAGGACATGATCCTCTGGTCCAAGGAACTTTTTAGAGAGAATCACATCGTATACCCGCTTATGTGTAAAGGACTCTACCTGGCTGTGATAGACTTCGCCATCGATGTTGATACTTTGTGCTTTCTTTGCAAAAATAACAGGCACCTGAAAATATTGTGCTGCAATACAGGCAATTCCGATTCCGGAAGCTTCAATGGTCAGGATCTTGGTCACTTTGTCGCCCGGGAAGCGGCGGCGGAATTCCCTGCCGATCTCATTGATCAGGGCGATATCCATCTGGTGGTTTAAAAAACTGTCTACTTTCAGTACATTACCCGGTTTTACTACACCGTCTTTTAAGATTCGGTCTTTTAAAAGCTGCATGTTGCATAAATCCCTTCTTCATATAGTTTATAAATTATGATACTCCAACGGAGAATGATTTTCAATCTTTTTTCGATGGTGTGCAGAAAATTCCTCATAGAATTTTGTACTGCAGGTTCAAACATAGAAACTGAAATGACGTAAGATGGCGTTGAAATGAAGAACGGGAATTGTTATACTGATAATATCACATATGATTTTAAGGGAGGACAATTTCTTGATTAGCATTCAGAATTATAAAAAGGTGCAAAGCCTTCAGGAGGCATATGAACTGAATCAGAAACGAAGTACGAGGATACTGGGTGGTATGATGTGGATGCGGTTAAGCTCGGGAAATATCGGTACGGCGATTGACCTGTCCGGACTTGGACTGGATACGATTGAGGAGACAGATACCGAATTCAGAATCGGATGTATGTGTTCGCTG
>DNJM01000160.1:0-4891 GCA_003489085.1 Lachnospiraceae bacterium | reverse complement strand
TATGTGTTCGCTGCGCAGTCTGGAACTTCACCCGGGACTTTCTTCATATTTCGGAGGAGCGATCCGGGAGAGTGTAAAGCATATTATAGGAGTACAGTTTCGTAACGGTGCTACGGTAGGCGGCTCTGTCTTCGGAAGATTCGGTTTTTCAGATATTCTGACATGCTTTCTTGCGCTGGATTCCTATGTGGAACTGTTTCATGGGGGAAGGGTTCTGATGCGGGAATTTGCGGAAAGGAAGCAGGATAATGATATTCTGGTATATGTAATCCTGAAAAAGGACGGGCGTCAGGTCAGATACTGCTCGGAGCGGATTGCAGAAACAGATTTTCCGGTACTGGCATGTGCAGTTGCGAAAACAGAGGATGCTATATATGTGTCGGTTGGAGCGAGGCCGATGAAAGCGAAGGTAAGGAAGTTTTCTCTGCCGGCCGGAGCGGAAGATGCGGGTCTGAGAGAACTGGCCAGGGAAGCGGCGGGTCAGTTCAGTTATGGCTCTAATATGCGCGGCAACAGTGAATATCGAAAGCATCTGGCAGAAGTGGACATATATCGGAATCTGAAAGAGATAGACTGGGACAGATAAGGGGAATAAGAATGGAACTGCATTTTATTTTAAATGGGAAACCGGCCGATGCGCTGATCAAAGCGGATACCATCCTGCTGGATCTGCTGCGGGAGAAAGGTTGCTACAGCGTGAAGCGCGGCTGTGATACGAGCGGATGCGGGCTGTGTACGGTACTTATTAACGGTGTACCGAGTCTTTCCTGTTCTGTGCTGGCCGCACGGGTAGAAGGAAAGCAGGTAACGACATTGGAAGGAATGGAGAGGGAGGCAGCAGTCTTCGGAGAATTTCTGACAGCCGAAGGGGCAGAACAGTGCGGTTACTGTACACCGGGACTGATTATGAATATCCTGGCTATGGAGAAGGAGCTGAATCATCCATCTGAGGAAGAAGTGAAGGAATATCTGGCCGGCAATCTCTGCCGATGCAGCGGATATATGGGACAGATGCGGGCCATTATGAAATATTTAAACAGAGCGGAAGGAGGGGATGATAGTGAAGCATGTCAATAGAGCGGTTCCAAAGGTAGATGCGCGTGCTATTGTGACGGGGAAGCCGATTTATACGGATGATCTGGCACCGAAGGACTGCTTGATTGTAAAAGTACTCAGAAGTCCGCATGCTCACGCGCTGATCCGGCATGTGAAGAAGGATGCAGCGCTGAAAGTGCCGGGAATAGAAGCGATATTTACGTTTGAGGATTGCCCGGACAAGCGATTTACGCTGGCAGGCCAGACCTATCCGGAGCCGAGTCCGTATGACCGGCTGATTCTGGATCAGAGAGTGCGTTTCGTGGGAGATCCGGTGGCAATTGTGGCAGGAGAGACAGAGGCAGCAGTGCAAAAGGCGCTGAAACTGCTTCGGGTAGACTATGGAGTTCTGGAGCCGGTACTGGATTTCCGAAAAGCGCTGGATAATACGATTCTGGTGCATCCGGAGGAAAACTGGAGATCACTCTGCCCGGTCGGCGCGGATAATCATAGGAATCTGTGTGCACAGGGCTGTGAAGCAGAAGGCGACGTGGAGCAGGTGCTGGCGGAATGTGACTATGTAGTGGATCAGATATATCATACCAAGGCCAACCAGCAGTCTATGATGGAAAATTTCTGTGCATATTCCTATGTGGATACGTATGACAGACTGACGGTGGTTTCATCAACGCAGGTGCCCTTTCATGCCAGACGGATTCTGGCGCATGCACTGGATATTCCGAAAGCGAAGGTGCGTGTGGTAAAGCCGAGAATCGGAGGAGGATTCGGGGCGAAGCAGACGGCGGTGATGGAGATGTATCCGGCATTTGTGACCTGGAAGACGAGAAAGCCGGCAAAGATGGTATTTACCAGAGAAGAATCGTTGACCGCATCGTCTCCAAGGCATGAGATGGAGATGCATGTCAGAGTCGGAGCGGATAAGAGCGGGCGTATCCGTGCGATTGCACTGCACACGCTTTCAAATACGGGAGCCTTCGGAGAACACGGACCGACGACGGTCGGGCTTTCCGGTCATAAGTCCATTCCGTTGTATGGAAAGCTGGATGCTTTCTCTTTTACGTACGATGTCGTATATACGAATACGATGGCAGCAGGTGCATATCGGGGCTACGGTGCAACACAGGGGATCTTTGCGGTAGAATCTGCGGTCAATGAACTGGCAGAAAAGATGGAGATGGATCCGACCGTACTTCGCGAGAAGAATATGGTAAAAGAGGGGCAGATCATGCCGGCATATTATCATGAGACGGCAACCAGCTGTGCCCTGGATCGTTGTATGGCGCGCGCAAAGGAGATGATTGGCTGGGATGAAAAGTACCCGTGCCGGGATATGGGCAATGGAAAAGTGCGTGGAGTCGGTGTGGCAATGGCAATGCAGGGCTCCGGTATTGCAAATGTAGATACAGGATCGGTTACGATCAAGGTGAATGATGATGGATTTTACAGCCTGATGATCGGGGCCAGCGATATGGGAACCGGATGTGATACGATTTTGGCACAGATGGCATGTGACTGTCTGGACTGTGAAATGGAAAATATTATTGTATCCGGTGTGGATACGGACGTATCACCATATGATTGTGGATCCTATGCTTCCAGTACAACATATGTAACAGGAATGGCCGTGGTAAAAGCGTGTGAAGAACTGCGCGATAAGATTCTGCGCCGCGGTGCCGCAAAGCTGGGATGCAGTATGGAAGAGGTTGAATTTGACGGTAACAGTATCACATGTCTGGCAACAAAGAAGTCTGTGACGATGAAAGACCTGGCTAATGAGTCTCTCTGCGGAAATGAGGATGCACTGGAAGTAACTGCCGCACACTCTTCACCGAATTCACCGCCGCCGTTTATGGTAGGAATTGCGGAAGTAGAAGTGGACCGGGAGACAGGAAAGATAGAGCCGGTGGATTATGTCGCTGTAGTGGACTGCGGAACGGTGATTAACCCGAGTCTGGCGAGAGTACAGACGGAAGGTGGCATTGCACAGGGAATCGGAATGGCACTGTATGAGGATGTTGTCTATAGTGCAAAGGGAAAAGATTACAGTAATTCTTTGATGCAGTATCGGATCCCGACCAGACTGGATCTGGGGAATGTCCGTGTGGATTTCGAAAGCAGTTATGAGGAGCAGGGACCATTTGGAGCAAAATCAATTGGAGAAATTGTAATTAATACACCGTCTCCGGCGATTGCCAGTGCGGTACATCATGCAGTAGGAGGTTATTACAGAGAGCTGCCGATTACACCGGAGAAAGTATACTGGGAAACGAGGTAACGGGATATGCCAAGGGTTCATGTGATTCTTCTGGCTGCCGGAAAGAGCAGCCGGTTTGGCAAGAATAAACTGCTTATGGATACAGGGGGAAAACCGTTGTATCAACACATGCCGGATCTGATTGATCAGTTGAATGCTGACAGGATTGGTCAGAAATGTATTGTGAGCCGGTTTCCGGAAATTCTGGAATCAATGAAGCAGAGAGGATATCAGTGTGTTAGAAATGAGATGCCGGATTCCGGCATCTCACATTCTATCTTTCTGGGAATCCGAGAGCTGCTGGAAAAGGGGGACATAGAGGAAACGGATGCGATACTTTTCTCGGTCTGTGATCAGCCATTTCTGAAGAAGGAAACAGTAGAACGGCTGATAGAGGGCTTCCAGGCATCCGGTAAGGGAATTGCCTGCTTATGTGATGAAAAAAAGACCGGTAATCCGGTCATTTTTTCAAAACAGTACTGGAAGGAACTCATGTCCTTAAAGGGAGACAGAGGTGGAAAACAGGTTCTGTACACCCATCCGGAAGATGTCTGTTTCTGCCCGGTGGAGGAAAAGCTGGAATTACTGGATATTGATACAGAAGAGGTGTATCAAAGGATGTTTGGCGGTTTGATATGTTTTGGTTATGCAGCCGGAAACTGGAAGCGGGGAAGTCTTCGGGAAATGCTGTTTACCGGGAAGAAAAAACTGCCGCATATTATCTCTATAGCAGGTGCCGGAGGAAAGACTACGATGGCGATGGAGCTGGCACGCGAGCTGAAGGCGGAAGGGAAAAGAGTACTGGTAACTACAACTACGCATATGAAACATCCGCAGGAGAATTATTATGAGTGGAAGGGAGAAAGGCCGCTGGAGGAACAGGCGGAAGGAATCCGGAGGATTCTGGAACAACGGGAAGTCTGGATTGTCGGAAAAGAGGATGCAGATGGAAAAATTCGCGGAATTCCGGAAAGGGAGTATGAATTCCTGTCAGAGCTGACAGAAATATTGATTGTGGAGGCAGACGGTTCTAAAGGATATCCGGTGAAGGTGCCGGGCGTGTATGAGCCGGTGCTGTATCCGGGAACAGATTTTTTCCTGGGAGTGATGGGGTATCCGGCGATAGGGAAGCCAATTTATGAGAGTTCTCATCATCCGGAACGGACAGCGGCCTTTTTAGAAACCGATGAAGCACATGTACTGACCCAGGAGGATTTATTTCGGATCATGAGGGACCGGAGAGGGCTTCTGAAGCAGGTAACAATGCCTTATATGCTGCTGCTGAATCGATGTCCGCCTGGTTTTCGCCCGGAATCCGCAGAAGAGAGTATGAGACATCTGCTGATCTGTGAAGAAAAAAAGGACTTTTCCCCTGTATATTGATGGGAAAAGCCCTTATAAAGCTAAAATGCTTTTAGAATACAATTATTCGAGCCCAACGATGACTTCTACTTCGCACAGTACATTCTTTGGAAGTGTCTTTACAGCCACACAGGAACGTGCCGGTTTTCCGGTGAAGTAGCTGCCATAGATTTCATTGAATTCTGTAAAATCAGCCATATCTGCCAGGAAACAGGTTGT
>DNJM01000214.1:25994-28866 GCA_003489085.1 Lachnospiraceae bacterium | reverse complement strand
TATAAAAAATAGTTCCCGTCAGTTTAATTTTATATTCAGATAGCTTCTTCCGGACAGTGTTTTATTGAAAGCAATCGCGCAAATTACGATCAGGCATCCGACTGTGAATCCGATCCAGTCAAAGCATGCCGTCAGCACCAACAGCATCAGACGCATGAATTTCAGAGCATAGCCCAGTTCAAAGTTCGGCTGGGTATAGTTCGCCACTGCCACGAATGCCATATAAAGCATGACCTCTGAATTAAACCATCCGGATTTTACAGAAAATTCGCCCATCACAATACCGGCAATCACACTCAGCGGAGTACTCAGCATACTCGGTGTATTCATTGCTGCCAGACGAAGCCCATCGATCGCCAGTTCTAATATCAGAAACTGGAAAATAACCGCGATATTGGAAGGATCCTGCAGCTGGATAAACTGAAATGGTTCCGGAATCCAGTTTGGATTCTGGATCAGCAGCATAAATAATGGTGTCATAAAAACCGTCAGTACGGTAATCAGTGCTCTGGTAAATTTCAGATAGACTGCCGTCAGTGTAGGGAAATAATAATCATTTGCTTCTTCAATCATATCCAGAATCGAAGTCGGTAAAATCATGGCCGACGGAGAATTGTCCACCAGAATAACCACTTTCCCTTCCAGAAGACAGGCAGCAGTCGTATCCGGGCGCTCCGTAAATTTGAATTTTGGAAAGGGATTGTACCATTTCCGCTTAAAAAGTGCCTCTGCCAGACTCTGCTGGTTCATCCGCAGATCGTCCACCTCCAGCTTTTCAATCCGGCTCATCAGATTCTGCAGCAGTTCCGGATCTACTCTGTCTTCCATATACCCCAGTACGACATCCGATCGGGAGCTTTCCCCGACCTCCAGCATCTTCATCACCAGATGCGGATCCCGGATTCTTCTTCGTATCAGGGCCGTATTGAAAACAATCGTCTCCACGAATCCGTCCCGAGAGCCGCGCAGAGATTTATCCTTATCCGGTTCCTCCACGCTTCTGGCCGGATACGTACGCGCATCGATTGCAATACATTCCGTATATCCATCAATAAACAGACAGGTAGCGCCGGACAGAATATTCCGCAGAATATCATCAAAATCCGCCAGAATATCCACTTCTACATACGATACCACTTTCTCGGAAAATCCTCTTGCCGAATCCGGCATATCCTCTTCCGTTACCGAAAAAAATTCTCCCATAATCTTAATCATGGCCTCATCCTTCGTAAATCCATCGATAAAATAAAAAGAGGCCTCACGTCCGCCGATCCGGATATCCCTCTGCATCAGATCAAAGCTTTCCTGCAGCGGAAGAAGCCCTGACAGGTACTTTCGATTTTCCTCAATCCGTCTGTCCACTTTCTTTGCCATCGTATCTCCTTTCCATCCCCACTTTCTTGCATCGGTCGATCTTTGCTCCTCTTAGCTTTCCCGGAAGATACTGTTTTTATGATAAAAAAAACTGCCAAAATCATAGCATTTTCTATGATTTCGACAGTTCGTCAATCCGTATTCATTTACCATCTATTTTGTCGTACTCCCGAAGCCGCCATTTCTGGTATCTTCTGCATCATCATCCACGGTAATTCCGTATTCCACAAAAATCCCCTGCATAAATCCGGTTCCCTGTGAAATTTCTATTGTTCTCCCTTCATTGGTATCATTGGTCAGCTTAGCAAAAATATGTCCCTCATTATCGGACCCAAAGTAATCGCTGTCAATGATTCCCACCGTATTATTCAGCTGCAGTCTGTATTTGAATCCAAGCCCGCTTCTAGGATAGCACTTCAGCACCCACTCCGGTTCCATCTCGGCGCGGATTCCTGTCGGGATCTTAATCGTCTTTCCCGGCTCCAGAATAACATCAGCCGGTGCATAGAAATCATATCCTGCCGACCCCTTCGTTGCACGCCTGGGAAGACGAATTTCCTCATAAATCTCTCTGATACGGCTTTCTTCCTCCTGTCCGAAGGTATCCTTCCAGTCTGCTGCAAACTGTTCAAAACTTACTTTATGAAACTTGGCAATTCTTTGCATTTATATATCTCTCCTCTGTCTGGATACTATGATTCCCACAGTACAATCTCACCGGCTTCCAGTGTCTTCTTTACATCAATTACCTTCTGATTGGCACTTCCCTTCCAGTGCAGGTTCGGATCTGCCTGCGCAGCCTCGAATTCACCGTCTACCAGAACGTCCAGATAGCTGACAATCTCTGCCCTTGAAATTTCCTCCCATACGAATCCGGTATAAAGCCAGATCGTCTTTCTGGGGTATTTTTCCCGGATCTCCTTCGCCAGTTCTGTTACTTCATACATATTGTTACAGTGGAGCGGATCTCCACCGCTGAATGTGATGCCGCTGATATAATCCTTCTCCAGCTCATCAAAAATCTCCTGCTTCGCCGCTGCATCGAATGGCAGTCCGCCATTCGGATCCCAGGTAATCTGATTATGGCATTCCGGACAGCAATGACTGCAGCCGGACACCCAGAGAACGACCCGCAGGCCGTCCCCGTTTAACATATCATCCTTGGTAATATTATGGTATCGCATTACATACTTTTCCTTTCAGCAATTTCCGCCATCTTGGCATCATTCAGTCTGGTATCTCCCTTGACACGGGAATAGGACAGATAACCGTTCATCCGCTCGATCTTTGTCAGATTCTTGCTTCCACAGACCGGGCAGACATCCATCGCCAGCTCCTCATGACCACAGTCATCACAATAAGCCAGTGACAGGTTGACTCCCTCATAGAATCCCATCTGCATCGCGCGGCGCACCAATGACTTGATTGCTTCAATATTGTAGTTGATCGGATATTTCACATACTGAATCTTTCCGCCGTTCAGGAGATCCCAGAAACG